>JANNWD010000171.1:0-5966 GCA_031408315.1 Bacteroidota bacterium | reverse complement strand
ATGGTATTTTTACAAATTTTTCTTATCCCTTTGATTTAAAAACAATTGAGAAACAAAAATTTGAATATTCAAAAAGTATAAGTAAAATTTTAAATAAAGAATTAAGTAATGAGACTTTACTTGATATTGGCAGCTTTCACTTTACGTTTAATTATATAAAATTCAATAAATCATTAAAAGAAGGCTACCCTTACAAAGACATAAGCCCAAGTGAAAGAAGAGCAACTTTAGAACGATTTGGAGGAATAAAAATATATAGAGATTCCTTTAGAGTAAGACCTTATGGAGACCCTAAAAATGATTGGCTAGGTTTAGGATTTAGAGCGGCAAAAAGTCCAGCTGGTGCTGGACAGCGAATAGGAGATTGGCGTGTAAATAATGAATCTTTGGCTGGTATTATTACAATTTCAAGAAAAGAAAATCCGAATTTAATTGACAAGTCAGACAGAGGATCTCTACAAGAGAATGATGCATTTGAACTTTTTAAAAATATAATAATTGGCATAATTCATGAATTTGAAGTTGATAGGTCACGTATTCTAAATCCGATTTATCTTTTTAATAAAAAAGAGAAAGAAAAAGAAAAAGAAATTGAAATTCAAAAGAGAGCTGAAGAATTAGCATTAATAATAATTGAAGAGAATAATTCTAAAATACCAGTAACAGCTGAAAAACAGAAAGAAACCTACGAAAAATATTTTAAAGATTCGTTCAGAAAAATAATTGATGAAAACAAAGAAGATGAAAATCAAGAAATTGTTCAAATAAGGTCACTTGCTAGTTTAGGTTTAATTGTTTCTTCATTTTCTCATGAATTAAAAGAAGTAAGTAATAATATTTCTGAAATTGATTCTTTAGAAAAAAACATGATGAAGTTAATACCTAAAGAAAAATATAATACTACCGAATATGAAGACATTGTTGAAATATTTGCACTACTAACAGATGATAAAGAAAAAATTAAACATTGGGTCGATTATACCTTAACTGCAATTAGAAAAGATAAAAGAAAAAGAACAAAATTAGATTTTGATTTATTTTTCAATCAATTAAAATTAGTGTGGAGCAGGATTTTTAAAAGAAAAGATATTAAACTTGAATTGATAAATAATATTGGTGGATTAAATTATGATTTAAGAGCATTTGAAATGGATATGACTACAATCTTTTCAAATCTAATAAACAATTCAATAGATTCATTCGAAGAAAGAAATATTATTGATGAAAGAATTATTAAAATTACATACGGAATAACTCAAAAAGGCTTTGAAATAAATTATTTTGACAACGGGAAAGGGCTAGATAAAATTTTTGAAAATAAAGAAGATATTTTTCTTGCCTTTACTACTTCAAAGGTTGATAGACATGGCAATGAAATAGGCACTGGTTTAGGAATGTATCTTGTAAAATCAGTAATAGATGACAACAACGGAAATGTTCAAATTTTAGAACCAGAGAAAGGATTTGGAATTAGACTGTTATTCCCTTTAAATTTAAATTAAAATAGAAAATGAGTATAAATTATAAAATTGGCTACATTGACGAAGATATTAACCAGTTCAATAAATATAAAAGAAATTTGAGAGACTTGGGTTTTGATATAATCGGTTATGAATATTCCAAAGGAATGTCTTTAGACGAATTAATGCAGCAAGTTTATAAAACAGATATTGATTTATTGTTAATTGATTATAGATTAAACGAGAGCAATATCCTCTCATTTAATGGGGAAGAAATAGAAAGACATATTTATGAAAATAAACCTTTATTCCCTCATATCATTTTCACAAATAAAATTGACCAAGCTGAGCCCATTGTAGATGATATAAAAATTATTATTGATAAAGAAGATGTTGATTTGAAGACACAAGTTTTCGTAGATACGCTAAATAGAAAAATTATCCAGTATCAGAAATTCGTTACTAAAAAGAAAGAAATAATCTCTCAATTACTTGAAAAAGAAAAAGAAATAGAATTAAATGAAATTGAAAAGGATTTATTACTAAATACACAACGAGAGTTAAAAAATTTAGATAAGTCAATAAAAAATGAAATCCCAGAGCAATTAGCAACAAATGAAAATTTAGAAAGTATTTCTAAAATTAGAAAAGAGGCCGAAGTTTTTCTTAAATCGTTAATAGATAAAAAGTCTAAAAAATGAATGTAAGAGAAATATTGCCTAAAAGAAGGTTATTGCCTACTAGAAATCCTTCGGGTAAAAATTGGGCAGATCATAAAACAGACTTACAAATTGACTTTCATTTTCATTGTGGTTATTGCGGATCATATGATGGATTTAGACACACCTACTATGAGGTTGATCACTTTGTACCAAAGTCGTTTTTTGAAAAAAACAATAATATAACATATTGTCAATACAACAATCTTGTATACTCTTGTAAATTTTGTAACAATAAAAAACTAGCTCAATGGCCTTCAAATGATGAAACTATTCAAAATTTAAATAATGAAGGTTATGTTGACCCTTGTGATACTGATTTTGATAATCATATTTATAGAACTCAAAAAGGAAGTATTCGCTGGAATACAGATTTAGGAAAGTGGATGGTAGAAAAGGGATTTAAATTTGATGAAAGAGATTTCGCAATTAAATTACTTTGGGAAATTAATCAAGTAAGACTAATACTTGAAATAATGGCAGATGAATTATTGACACATAATGAAGATTCTAATGAGTACAATTTAATTTATTTGGAAATGGGTAAAATAGCACCTAAATATTTTCTTCTAGACAAGGTTTTAATGGCATATTATAATAACATATAAATTGAAACAACAAATATTCAAATATCTGAAATCATATTCCACTCAACCAAATGATGTGGATAGACTTATTATTTCAGCGTATTTGAATATTAACAACATTGAAATTAAAAAAAACATTTTCATAAAATCCTATCTAATTACAACTGAAAATGTCAATGAATTTGCAAAATTAGAAGAATTCATTATAATACTAAACCAAGAAATTAAAAGTTTTAATCTAGAAGCATTAATTGAACTTTTTGAATTTGTAATTTCACCTTCAGACAGAATAATAAATGGGGTAATTTATACACCAAATAATATAAGAAACTATATAACGGATAGTGCTTTTTCAACTAAAAAAAATGAATTAGAAAAGCTAAAAATTAGTGATATTAGCTGTGGTTGTGGTGGGTTTTTATTAACTGCTTCTATTAAATTAAAAAAAGCAACTGGTTTACCTTACAAAACCATTTTTCAAAATAACATATTTGGTTTAGATATACAGGAATACTCAATAATTAGAACAAAAACACTATTGTCATTATTGGCTTTGTCAGTTGGCGAAGACGAAATGGAATTTCGATTTAACCTATTTACAAACGATGCTTTAGTTTTTAATTGGAAAGAAAAACTAAAAAACTTTACAGGATTTGATATCATTCTTGGCAATCCACCTTATGTATGTGCAAGAAATTTATCAGAAGAAACACTCACTAAATTGCAAAAATTTAAAGTATGTAATTCAGGAAATACAGACTTATACATTCCATTCTTTCAATTAGGTATAGAGAACTTAAATGAAAATGGAATACTTGGATTTATTACAATGAATAGCTTTTTTAAAAGCCTTAATGGAAGAAATTTAAGAGATTATTTTAAATCGAAGTCTTTAAATTTCAAAATTATTGACTTTGGAACTGAACAAGTTTTTAAATCAAAAAATACATACACTTGCATTTGTTTAATTGAAAATAAAACAAGTGAAAATATAAAATATATCAAAACTACAAGTTCTAATTTACCAACAAAACAAAGAGATTTTGAAAAAATAGAGTATTTTAAGCTTAACTCAAAAACAGGCTGGAATCTTGATAATTTTGAAATAATTTCTAAAATCGAATCAACTGGTGTTGCATTTGGAGACCTTTACAAAACTAGACACGGAATTGCAACATTAAAAAACGAAATTTATATATTCAATCCAATAAAGGAAGATGATGAATTTTACTATTTACAAAATGGAAAAGTTTATGAAATTGAAAAAGGAATTTGCAAGGATATAGTAAATACAAATAAATTAAGTAGAGCTACAACAATAAATAAATTAAGAAAAAAAGTAATTTTCCCTTACAACAATTCAAACAAACCCAAATTATTACAAGAGGATTTTATAAAAGAAAATTATCCTAAGGCGTATATCTATCTTCAAAATAAAAAGCAAATTCTAGCTAACAGAGACAAAGGAAAAGGTCGTTATGAAAATTGGTTTGCATTTGGCAGAAGTCAATCATTGGAAAAAGTAAAAAACAAACTTTTTTTTCCAAAAATGTCTGACAGAATTCCTACCTATATTATTAATTCTGACGACAATTTACTTTTTTATAATGGACAAGCAGTAATTGGCCATTCTCAGAACGAAATGACATTCATTAAAAAGTTAATGGAATCAAAATTATTTTGGTACTACATAAAGACGACTAGTAAACCTTATTCTTCGGATTATTATTCATTAAACGGGAATTATATAAAAAATTTTGGAATTTGCTCTTTAAATAAAAAAGAAATGAGTTTTGTTTTGATGGAAAGCGATAAAGCAAAGCTTGATACATTTTTCGAAAATAAATATGAAGTAAAAATACCTAAATATTAGTGCTTTAATAAATGCTTTCAAATCAAGCCTAGCACCTTTGCCATTTCACAAACTATCCTTACCTTTGCGGCGCTAAAGGCTTCTCCAATTATATATAAGGTTGGCGCTTAACTATTTAGCATTATATGAGATCGTAATAAATACATATCAAAATCCCAGTTTGCTAAGAAGCAAACATCTTCGGGTGGCTTTTGCTCGTAACTAACCAGCAAAGTAATTAAATAAATAAGTTTAAAAAATAATTTTTTAGATAATGTAGTAGCAAAACGCAATTATCAAATCAACAATTCTTAATTCTAAAATTCAAAAATAAAAACAATGGGAGATTTACGTTATCAACGCAACTTTGGTATTGCCGCTCATATTGATGCTGGTAAAACCACCACTACCGAACGTATTTTGTACTACACAGGTGTAAACCACAAAATTGGTGAAGTACATGACGGCGGTGCAACTATGGACTGGATGGCTCAAGAACAGGAAAGAGGTATTACCATTACTTCGGCTGCTACTACTTGCTTTTGGAATTTTCCGATGGTGCAAGGCAAAAAAACACCAGATACTAAACAATACAAATTCAACATTATTGATACGCCAGGTCACGTAGATTTTACAGTAGAAGTAGAACGTAGCCTTCGTGTATTGGATGGTTTATTAGCGTTGTTTTGTGCTGTGAGTGGTGTAGAACCGCAAAGCGAAACTGTTTGGAGACAAGCAAATAAATATAAGGTACCACGTATTGGGTTTGTAAATAAAATGGACCGTAGCGGTGCCGATTTCTTAAACGTTGTAAAACAAGTTAGAGAAATGTTGGGTGCTAAAGCTGTGCCGTTGCAATTACCTATTGGTGCCGAAGATCATTTTACTGGTGTGGTAGATTTAATTACCATGAAGGGAATTGTTTGGAATACGGAAGATATGGGTATGACTTTTAAGGAAGTGCCTATTCCGGCCGATATGCAAGAAGAAGTTGATCAATACCGTCAGGAATTGATTGAAGCTGTTGCTGAGTATGATGAAAAATTATTAGAGAAATTTTTTGATGATCCTAACACTATTTCGGAAGATGAAGTGCATGAAGCTATTCGTAAAGCAACTATTGATATGAGCATTATCCCAATGATGTGTGGTTCATCTTTTAAAAATAAAGGCGTACAAACTGCATTGGATGCTGTGGTAAGATACTTACCTGGTCCAATGGATATTGAGGCTGTAAAAGGAACCAACCCAGATACTGGTGAAGAAATTTTCCGTCATTGCGATCCCAAAGAACCATTTAGTGCATTAGCATTTAAAATTATGACCGATCCTTTTGTTGGTCGGTTGG
>JANNWD010000170.1:0-2742 GCA_031408315.1 Bacteroidota bacterium | reverse complement strand
AATAAATGCAACCTACACTTTTAATTTTAGCCGCAGGTATGGCAAGCCGCTATGGCAGCATGAAACAAACCGAAGGCTTTGGACCAACTGGCGAAACAATAATGGATTACAGTATTTATGATGCTATACAAGCTGGCTTTGGCAAAGTGGTTTTTATAATTCGTAAAGATTTTGCCGAAGGGTTTAAAGCAACTTTTGAGCCTAAATTGAACGGTAAAATAGATACAGAATATGTTTATCAAGAAATGGATAGTTTTGTAAAAGACGCTACAGTAGCTGCTAACAGACAAAAACCCTGGGGTACTGGTCATGCTATATTATGTGCTAAAGAAGTAGTTAAACAACCTTTTGCGGTAATTAATGCTGATGATTTTTATGGAAGAGATGGCTTTGCAAAAGCGGCTGAATTTTTAACCAGAAAATGTACCGATACTACTTATTCTATTATTGGGTATCAACTTGCCAAAACATTGAGTGAGCATGGTACAGTAAGTAGGGGAGTTTGTGAAGTGGATGGCAATAACAATCTTATTAGCATAAAAGAAAGAACAAAATTGTATAAAGAATTGGATAGAATTGTGTTTGAAGAAAATGATGAAAAGGTTGAAGTGTCTTATAACTCCAGTGTATCAATGAATTTTTGGTGTTTTCACCCTACATTATTTGTAGCTACCGAAAAATTATTTCAACAGTTTGTAGCAGCAAATGCCAACAATCCTAAATCCGAATTTTTTATTCCTATTATAGCTGAAGATTTTATGGATAATAAAAATGGAAGTATAGAAGTTATACCCACCAATGCACAATGGTTTGGTGTAACGTACAAGGACGATGCACCAACAGTAAAAGCAAGTATTGATAAATTAATTGCGGATAAAGAATATCCTTCAAACCTCTGGGGCTAATTTAATTCTAGTTCAAAATATTTTATAATAAAAAAGCGTCAAAAAATATTGACGCTTTTCATTTTTCGTTTTTCTGGGTAATATCTTTACTCGTAACTTTTAATTAAAAACACACAGTTATTTACTTTTTTAACCTGGTCTTCTCTATTTAAATTTTTAATAGAGTTGTTAGAAGTTAACTTTAAATTAGAGTGTTCACTATCTTTTTTAAGATTATCGATGGCATTAAAAATGTACATTGATTTTATGGCAAAAACTGCACCACCATTACTTTTATCGGTTAATATGCCAATTACATCTCCATGTTTATTTAATACGGGGCTACCACTATTTCCATGCTCTGCACTTATTGCAATTTGGTAACTAAGGGTATCGCTTTTATAACCAGTTTCGCTACTCAAATAACCTTCTCCATATACAATTTCATCTTTAGGAAAACCCATTGTAAAAATTGGAGCAGCTAAATTTACCGTTTTACTAAAGCCATAAGGCAATGTTGAATAAGGTTTAAAATCTTTATCTTCTATTTTTAAAATAGCAATATCTCTCTCAACATCTTTTGTGCAAATGGTAGCTAAAAATTGTTCGCCTTTTGTATTGCTAGCAATAATTGTTTTACCTTTTAAAACATGGGCATTGGTAATTATATAACCTTTGCTATCAATTAAAAAACCAGTACCACCGCTTTTAGGTAAAGCGTTAGGGTTAATTTTGTTTATCTTTCCTTTTACCTCATTTAACTCGCTAACCGTTTTATTTTGTCCCTTTTCTAAATTTTCTACCTTTCTACTTAATTTGTCAATATCGGGGTTAGTCGTTTTGTTAAAAATAGATGCTAAACCAATGGTGAGTACAGAAACAATTCCAGCAATTCCAGCTGCTAATCCTGCCACTCTTTTGTATCTGCTCCACAAGTTTACAACTTTAGCTTTTCCCTTAAGTACTGGCTTGCTCATAATTCCTTCATCTATCATTTTACCCTCAACCTCATATAAAGTGTGCTTAAAGTTTTTTACTTCACCATATTTTTCAACTTCGGCAATAAAAAAATTATGCTCAACTACTAATTGATCAATCTCTGGATTGTTTTTACGCAACTCTTCTAAAAAAGTAATTTCCTGAGCACTCATCTCTCCGTTTTTATAACGTTCAATCGCATCTAATAATAAAATATCATCCATTTTAATTGCCATTTTTATATTGTGCAAAAAATAATTTTTTCAATCGCATTAAGCACTTGTATTTCTGTGTTTTTGCATTGTCTGCATTAGTATATCCAAATTCATTTGCAATATCTTGCATATTCTTTTTTTGAATATAATAAGCATCTAATAGGCTTTTACAAGGCTCTCCAATTTTACTCATGGCTGTTTCCATTAAAATAAAATCGTTATTGTGTTTTTCGTGAGCTTCCAATTCTTCCTCCACTACTACCGTTTCGGCAATATTGTCGGCATTATTGGCAAATCGGTTCATTTGTTGCAATCTTTTTAACCAAAGCCGCCTACAAACCGAAAAAATATATGTTCGTAATTGGCAGGTTAATTCAAAATTACCAGTTACCGATTTTTCGTACAGTACAATCATTGCCTCCTGAAAAATATCTCTAGCTTCATCTACCGTTCCGTTATTATTTAAGATAAAACCTTGAATAACAGTGTAATTGTCTTTATAAATAGACTCAATAGCCTGTTTATTATTACTAGCCAGTCCTTTAATCAACAAATTTTCTTGCTCTAATGTGTTCACCGAAGTTGTGTTATTAATACGTTTTTAATTGAATTGTAACCCAAAGCAACGAAAAAAATATTTTTAAAAAAAATGGGTTACCTTTTTT
>JANNWD010000169.1:0-5233 GCA_031408315.1 Bacteroidota bacterium | reverse complement strand
TTGAGTCGTTTAAAGATTCGGTAGTGCAGTTGTAAGGCGTATTAATGACTGCCGATATCCATAAATGATTAGAAAGCGTAAGCATAATGGTAAAAGGACAAAACCGTTGCACCAAGACGAAAATTAAATGTTTATTTAGTATTGTGGTTTTAAAAGGCGATCAGGTAGAATTTACTAGCATAGGGTTTAAACCAAAAACAGTTAGTATACCACAAAATTTAGAAGGTAACCAACAAAGTGTAATACAATTAATGGTTAACGATACTGTTTATTTAGCAGCTACTATTATTAAAGCAAGACCAAGCAGACAGCAATTTGAAAGAGATTTTATAAACACACAAATACCCGATGATAAATTAACTACGGCCCGTAAAAATAATGACGTAGCTACAAGGCGAATTTTGGTTGCCACTTTACCTACCGATGGAAGAGAAGCTGCTAGTAATTATTTTAGGCAACAGGCTGTTAAGTCATCTTACTTGGGGCAATTACCTCCACAAAATATTTTTAACCCAATGGCTTGGGCAGAGTTTATTAAAGCTTGGAAAAGGGGAGATTATAAAAAGAAGTAGAACCCCCTCCGCCCCCTAAAGGAGGAACTTTCAAACCTTTATGAAAATAGAGTCCTTATAATATTTATCGCTTTCAATTAATGTTGTATTTTCATTTATATGAAATCTTTGTTTAATTCCCCCTTTAGGGGGTTAGGGGGTGAGGTTATTTTTTTAATAGGCTTTATGGGCAGCGGTAAAACCCACTGGGGTAAACTGTGGGCTGCAAAAGCTAATTATAGTTTTATTGACTTAGATAATGAAATTGAAAAAGCTTTAGGTAAAACGGTTGCTAAAATTTTTGAAACAAATGGAGAAGGTTTTTTTAGAGCAAAAGAAACTGAAGTATTACATAATTTAAATCTATCGCAAACTTGTATAGTAGCCTGTGGTGGAGGCACACCTTGTTTTAATAATAATTTAGCTTGGATGAATGAACAGGGTAAAACCATTTATCTTAAAGCAAGCCTACCAACTATTTTACAACGAGTATTATTAGAGCAAGATAAACGCCCCTTGCTAAAAAAAATGAACACCGCTGAATTACAATTTTTTATTGAACAAAAATTAAAAGAAAGAGAAGTGTTTTATAATGCGGCTAGTATTTGTTTGCAAGGAGATGAGTTGAATGAAGATATGATTTTTGCGTTAGTAGATTAAAAAAGTGAAGTATAAAAAAATCTCCCAACAATATTGCTGAGAGATTTTTTAAAAACATTGTATATAACTACTAACTTATTTCTGCAAAGCACTTATGAAAGTAAGGTATAGTTTCAATGCCTTTATAAAAATTAGCTAAGTTAAATTTTTCGTTGGGGCTGTGTAAGTTATCGCTGTCTAACCCAAAGCCCATAAATACAATTTTTATTCCTAATTCTTTTTCGAACAAAGCACAAATAGGTATGCTACCGCCGCCACGTACAGGAATTGGTATTTTACCAAAAGTGGTTTCCATGGCTTTAGCTGCGGCTTTGTAAGCTTTGCTATCAATTGGCGTCATATAAGGCTCTCCACCGTGGTGCAAACTTGCTTTTACGGTAATATAAGGAGGGGCAATTTTTTGTAAATAATTAATTAAAATTTCGGTTATTTTGTCGCTGCTTTGGTTGGGTACAAGCCTTGCACTAATTTTTGCAAATGCTTTACTTGGCAAAACTGTTTTTGCACCTTCGCCAGTATAACCGCCCCAAATACCGTTCAGTTCTATCGTTGGTCGTATGCCAGTACGTTCGTTGGTGCTAAAGCCTTTTTCGCCCCACAATTCTTTTACGCCTAAATCATTGGCATATTCTTTTTCATTAAAGGGTGCTAATGCCATTAGCTTTCTTTCTTCTTCTGTTGCAATAGCCACATCATCATAAAAACCTGGTATTGTTATGTGATTGTTCTCATCATGCATGCTAGCAATCATCTTTGCTAAAATAGTAATAGGATTGGCTACTGCTCCGCCATATACACCACTATGCAAATCTCTATTTGGGCCAGTAACTTCTACTTCAATATAACTTAAACCACGTACGCCAATATCAATACTTGGTGTATCCAAACTTATCATAGCACTATCGCTTATTAAAACACAATCGGCCTTTAATAAATCTTTATGTGCTGCCACAAATTTTCCTAAATTAGGGCTACCCACCTCTTCTTCCCCTTCTATACAAAACTTGATATTGGTAGTTAATGTATTTGTTTTAACCATTGTTTCCAATGCTTTTATGTGCATATAAAATTGTCCTTTATCATCGCAACTTCCTCTTGCAAATATTTTTCCATCTTTAATTATTGGATCAAAAGGGCCGCTGTTCCAAAGCTCTAACGGATCGGCAGGTTGTACATCGTAATGCCCATAAACCAAAACAGTAGGTTTGCTTGGGTCAATTATTTTTTCGCCATAAACTAACGGATGACCTTCGGTTGGGTAAATCTCTACTTTATCGGCACCAGCTTCTAAAAGTCTTTCTTTTACAGCATCGGCACATTTATACATATCGTTTTTATGTTCACTTCTTGCACTTACGCTAGGTATACGCAAAAGGTCGAGTAATTCATTTAAAAAACGGTCTTTGTGTTCGATTTGATAATCTTTCCAGGCTTGCATATATTTTATATTTTGAGTAGACGAAGTTAAGTTGTTTTATGCTTATTTTTTATTCATTTTTACAGATAATATTCTGTTTAATATTTCATTTTTCTTAAATTGGGGAATTTAAACCAACTAAACACAACCACAGCAATACTCATAGCTCCGCCAAAAATAATGGCAGGTATTGTACCCATATATTTACTGGTAATACCACTTTCAAACTGCCCTAATTCGTTGCTGCTATTTATAAAAATTAAATTGATAGAAGCTACTCTTCCTCTTAACTCATCAGGTGTTTGTAATTGAGCAATAGTGCCACGTACCACCACACTTACGCCATCAAAAAAGCCAGCGGTGGCAAGGGCTAAAAAAGATAGCCAATATACTTTTGCCAATCCAAATACAACAATACAAATACCAAAGCCTGCAACTGCTAATACCATTTTTAAACCTTGGTTTTTTTTCATAGGAAACCACAATAAAATAATAATGCTTATAAGGCTTCCCAAATCCATTGCGGCATTTAAAAATCCATAACCAATTGGGCCAGTACGTAAAATTTTTTCGGCAACTTCTGGTATAAAGGCAACAGCACCACCAAACAGCACAGCAAATAAATCTAACGATATTACACCCAGTAAATTTTTATTGTTGAAAACATAAGTAAAACCTTGCTTAACGGATGTAAAAACATCTTCTTTACTATTATTTAAAATAGGCAATTTCGGTTTTAATTTAATAGCAAAAATAATAGCCAACAAAACAGATACTGCTGTTACAAAGTATGCATTTGAAATGCCGATTGCTGCAATTAATAATCCGCCAAATGCATGACCTGTAATAGATGATATTAACCAAGTAGATGAATTATATGAAATGGCTTTAGGTAAATTAACTTTTGGTACAATTGCTGGTATCATACTGTTAGCGGCTGGCCCAGCAAAAGAACGTATAATGCCAGTGCAAAAAACTACTGTTAAAATTACACCTACTTTGGTAGTGGTTGTTAATTCTAGCTGAGGCAAACTAATTATTGCTAAAGTAATACCACACAAAAAATAAAAGGCATAAGCCCACACTAAAATATTTTTTTTGTTGTGCCTATCAATATAATGCCCACTGTACAAGGCCGATAATACCGCTGGCACAAACTCTGCTAAGCCAACAAGCCCAACCATATATGTGTTGGCTAAATGAAATACTTGATAAATAACAATAGTTGTTATCATACGCATACCCAACACAAAAAATAATCTTGTAGAAATAAAGTGCCAAAATTCTTTAGGAAGTGGGTTACTATTCATTTTATGGAAGAGTTAAATAATGTTGACCATTTTCGTATTCTTTATCCAAAGCTTCGGTTATTATTTTTAAATGCTCATCATTGCCTAAAAAATCGGCATTACTAGCATCTACAAAAAGCGTTTTTATATTGTGTTGTTTTATGTATTGGGTGTAGGTTTCTTGTAGGTTAAATAAATAATCGCTGGCAATACCTTGCTCATATTCTCTATTACGTTTTTTTATATTTTCTTGCAGTTTATTTACGGGAGTGTGTAAGTAAATTAAAATATCGGGTTGTACAATTTGCGGATTAATTATATCAAATAATTTTTGGTATAACCTAAACTCTTCATCTGCTAAATTTACTTTGGCAAATAATAAACATTTGGTAAACAAATAATCGGATATAGTTACGTTTTGAAACATATCTTTTGTTTGCAATAAATGATTTAACTGTTTATACCTTTCTGCCATAAAAAATAACTCTAGCGGAAAAGCATATTGGCTTGGGTTTTCGTAAAATTTTGGTAAAAAAGGGTTGTCGGCAAATTCTTCTAAAATAAGCCTTGCATTAAAATGTTTGCTAAGTAAATGTGCAAGTGTGGTTTTACCTGCACCAATGTTTCCTTCTATTGTAACAAAATTGTATTTCAAGATAATGTGCTAATATGCTAATTTGGTAATGTGCTAATAAATAACACGGAATGAGTACAAAAATACTTCTAAACTAATTTTAATTCGCTGTTATTTTGGTTACCGCCAATTTATCTTTACAAATTCTTAATAATTGGTGGATAGTTTTTTGCAAAATAGGGTGTTTTAAATTTGGCGACAGTTCGTTTAATGGAGTTAGTACAAACTTTCTTTGTTGTAATAATGGATGTGGTACAATTAAATCTTCTTTATTGATTATTTCTTTATTAAAAAAAATAATATCAATATCAATAATACGTGGGGCGTTTTTTATTGTACGTACTCTACCCATTTTTTTTTCGATAGATAAAATTTTTTGTAAAGTTACTTCTGCAGTAAAATTAGTTTTTACAATAATTAGTTGATTTAAAAAATTAGGTTGATTGGTGTTGCCCCAAGCACTGGTTTCATAAATAGATGATTGCCTAACTAGTTGCCCAATTTGTTTATTAATTAATGCAAAAGCTTTGGCTAATTGCTTTGTTGGGTTTTGTTGATTGCTGCCTAAAAGGAGATAAACTTTATTCATTACAACGAAAGTAATAGATTATGAATTATATAATGACTATGGTAATAGAATTTTTTTAACTGCTTTTTTACCAATAGCTTTACGCAATAAAAT
>JANNWD010000168.1:0-2281 GCA_031408315.1 Bacteroidota bacterium | reverse complement strand
GATATGCGGATAACCCGACAGGATAAACGCTTCGATCCCCACCGCACGATAGGCGTTGAGTTTTGCCAGCACCTGATCGGGATCGCCGACAATCGCCGCCCCGCAACCTGACCGCGCACGGCCGATGCCGGTCCACAGATTTGCTTCCAGATAGCCATCATTGGCCTCGGACTGCGCGCGCAACTCGGCCTGATGCGCCACGCCAAAGGTTTGCGTATCGAGCGACTTGTTGCGGATCGCCTCGCCTTGTTGGGCGTCGAGTTTCGACAGCAAGCGGTCGGCATAGGCGCGCGCCTGGGCCTCGGTTTCACGAACGATGACATGCGCGCGGAAACCGTATTTGAGCGTGCGCCCGAACTTCGCGGCGCGTGCGGTCATGTCCTCGACCAGCTCCTTCGCGCCCTGCACCGTTTCGGGCCACATCAGATACACATCGCAACCCTCGGCGGCGGCGTCCTTCGCGGCGGGCGACAGTCCGCCGAAATACAGCGGCGGGCATTTGCCGCTGACTGTCTTCATTCGCGGTGGGTCGAGGTCGATCTTGTAATGCTCACCGTGGATGGCGAGGTGCTCGCCATTCAGCAGCGTCTTCAATATCTGCATCGCCTCGACTGTGCGGCGATAGCGCGGTTCGCTGTCCATCTTGTCGCCGGGCAGGTCGGACGAGATGATATTGATATTGAGCCGCCCACCGGAAATCTGGTCCAATGTCGCGATCTGCCGTGCCAGTTGCGGCGGCCAAGCCTCGCCGATCCGCACCGCCATCAGCAATTTGATGCGGCTGGTCAGCACCGCAATCGCGCTGGCAAAGGCGGTGGTGTCGAGGCCGAGCGCATAGCCGGAGGGCAGCAATATATTGTCGAACCCGCCTTTTTCGGCGGCAAGCACGATATTGCGGCAATGCTCCCAGCTTGAGGCGAGCATCGGGTCGGGTTGCCCGAGAAATTCATAATCATCATCGCAGAGCGCGGAAAACCAAGAGACTTCAACGGGTTTCACGGTAATGGCACTCCTCGTGCAGCGACCAATACGCTATACCAATCGGCGCGAGTCCATTGAACTTTGAACGCGTCGGCAGCTTCGGCGATGCGGGCGGGGTTTTGCGAGCCGACAATGGGAATGGGCCGCGCAGGGTGCGCCATGATCCAGCTATAGGCGGCGGCGGTACGCGATACGCCGTGTGCAGCGGCAACGCCGGACAAAGCGGCGGCAACATTTTGTTCGCGCTCGTTGGTCGGATCGCCGATGCGGCCCCCGCCCAATGGTGACCAAGCGAGCACCGCCATGTCCATCGCAATGGCTTGGTCGAGTTCGCCATTTTCGATTGTATCGATGCGCAGCGGCGACAATTCGGGCTGAGTCGAGACGATGGGCACACCGCTGAACTGTGCCAGCGTCGCAATCTGCGCCTGCGTGAAATTGGACACGCCGAACGCACGTATTTTGCCAGCCATGTGCGCGTCTTCTATTGCGCGGGCGATTTCCTGCGGGTGCGTTAGGATATCGGGCCGGTGAATCTGCCACAGGTCGATGCGGTCGGTTTGCAGGCGAGTCAGGCTATTGTCGATGGCGGCGGTCAGATATTCGGCGCTACTGTCATAAGGCGTCGGCGGCGTGATACCGCCCTTGGTCGCCAGCACCATCCGGTCGCGCATTCCGGGTGCATCAGCAAACACACGGCCGAGCAATTCTTCTGCCGCACCGAAATGTGTTTCGCCGAAGCCGTAGATGTCCGCCGTGTCGAACAGGGTAATGCCCGCTCCAAACGCCGCGTCGATAGCGGCGCGCGCGGCGGACATTTCCAGCCCGGCGAACCGCCACATGCCCCATGCGAGGCTGGATATTTCGATGCCGCTTTTGCCCAACGGGCGGGTTTGCGGCGGTTTGGCTAATGTCATGTTTTTCTCTTCATCGAAGGAGGGGAGGTGGATTCGCGGGTTACGAGTTCATGCGGCAGGCGGCGATGCTCGATCCCGCCATCGCCGAACAAAAGGTCGGCGGCAGTCGACGCGAGATCTCGCACCGGCTGACGAATAGTGGTGAGCGGCGGCCAGACGACGCGCGCGAGTGTGGTATCGTCGAAGCCCGCGACCGAAAGCTGCTGCGGCACGGCGAGCCCACGCCGGTGCGCGACGGCCAGCACGCCTGAGGCCATGTCATCGTTCGAGGCGAAGATCGCGGTCGGCGGATATTTAAGCGAAAGGAACTGCTCGGTTGCAGCAACGCCGCTTTCGAAATCGAACTCGCCTTGGGCGATGAGCTCAGGCGCGACCAATATGCC
>JANNWD010000167.1:0-5121 GCA_031408315.1 Bacteroidota bacterium | reverse complement strand
TAGTACGAAGTAATGATGATGGCATTATTGGTTTCTTAAAAGATTACCGCCGTATGAATGTGGCCATTACAAGAGCAAAAGAAAAATTGTACGTAATTGGTGATAGTGCAACATTGGGTAATGATAATTTTTTTATAGCTTTTTTAGACTATGTAGAAAAATATGGATTGTATAGAACGGTTTGGGAATTTGAGATGTAATTTTTTATTTTACACCAACAAACAAAGTTGTAAAGTACCAAAGCAATATTTACAGATAATCTTGAACTTTAATAAATTTATATATACGCTTCTATAAAAGTTCAATAAAGAAATATTGTTGAACGGAGCGTCGCCAATAAAGTTCTATCAACGATCAAATGCTGGTAACCAAAAAAATCCCGTTACACAGTAACAGGATTTAAATGAATTAACAAAATAGATGAATATTATTCCTCTGTTTTAGTTTCTTCTGAGGTAGCTTCTTCAGCAACTGGTGCAGTTTCTGCAACTGGTACTGGAGCTTCGGCCACTTTTTTAACTACGGGTACATTACGTTTTTCAATACGTGCCTTTTTATGTGCACCTTGACGTTTTGCAACATGAGCATCATGCTCTGTGCTCCACTTCGTAAATTTTTCCATAGCACCTGCTTCATCAAATAAACCAAGGCTAACTCCACGTAGTAAATGTTTTAGGTACAATACACCTTTAAACGATAGAATACGGCGTACAGTATCGGTGGGTTGAGCACCTTTTTGTAACCAGTCTAACGCTTTTTGACGATCGATCTGTATGGTAGCAGGAACCGTTAAAGGGTTGTAAGAACCTAATTTTTGAATAAATTTACCGTCTCGTGGGCTTCTGCCATCGGCAATTACAATAAAATAGAAAGGGCGCTTTTTTGAGCCATGTCTTTGCAGTCTCATTTTTACAGCCATAAAATAGAAATTTTTGGTTGTGAACAAATAGGGTTAATCCTTAAAAAAGGAGAGCAAATATAACGACTTTCTTACTTAATTTCAAGAAAGAAAATAATTAAAGTAAAAAAATTACAATAAATTGATTATCAGCGTTGCTTTTTACGGAATGGTGTAAACATTCTAGATAAATTAAAGCCAAAGCGAATATCGCCTTTAAAAAACTGACCTGTAGTTTGTGTTAGATATGCCTTTTCGTTCATTCCAATTGCATTGGTAAAATGAAGTTGAAATACGTGGCCACCAGTTTCAATATCTATACCTAACGATAAAGGATTGGTTATACTATTATCTAAATTGCCAATGGCATAATGATAATCTGCCATTAAGGCAATTCGTTTGCTTATTTTATACCTTGCCCCTCCGCCAATGCCAATAATAGTTTTATCATCGGTTGGGTTTAAGGTAGAATTATTATGTACAATTAATGGACTTAACTGCATAGAAAATTTTGGGTTAAATTTTCTACCAACAATTAGTTGTGCATAGTATGATGACCTATCACTAAAGGTTGGTTTTATGGTTGCAAAAGACTCTTGTGTGGTTACAATATAACCTGCGGCAATTAATAATGAAATGGGAATTTCTTCTGCTCCTTTTGTTTGTTGAAGTAGTCTTGTTTTTATCAAAAAATCTAAATCTTTTAAATTGGTACTTCTGCCAATGCCTATCATTAGATTGTTGGTAATACCAAAATCAAAACTCATACGCATACTTGCATTATCTAACCCAAAAAATTGTTTAATGCCAGAGTTTACAGGACCAAATCGATGCAAAATTCTAAAATCCATATTGCCTTTGTACAACATTTCGGTACTGTGTGCATTTATTACTCTTGTAGATTTGAATGTACCAGTTATTTTTTCAGAGGAAGTATTATCTTCTAATCCGCTTACAAGACTACTGTCTTGTGCTTGTATAGTATAAATAAAAAAAGTAAGTGTAAGTAAAGAGAATATTTTTTTCATCTTGTTATTTCATTTCTTGTAAGTTAGCTAAATTGATATTTATTTGAACTTGGTTGTTTACATTACTTTTATTTACAGAGGGAATTTTAATACCGTACTCATTTAATAAAATAGTGAAGTTTGTTGTAGCACTAATCGTTTTATTTTTTGTTGTAATAGTAGTTAAAGTAGTTATTTCTTTTGTAATGCCATGCAATGTTAGATTGCCTGATACTTTTGCAGTAATGGCTGTATTTTGATTTAGCTCAATATGTAAAGCGGCATCAAATTTACCTTTAAATATAGCTTTTGGGTATTTATCACTTTCTAAATAATTTTCATTGAAATGCTCTTGCATTAAGGCTTTTTCAAACTCAAACCCTTTTATTAAAACAGCAAATTCAATTTTATTATTAGCAACATCTAACACGGCTAATACTTTTTTATTAGTGGCTTGTATTTTTTCAATACTTGTTTTAGAGTTGAATGTAATTGTACCGGTTTTGGTAAATAATTTTTTTTGTGCAACTATTGTTACAGAAAAAAATAAAAAAAATATTAACCCAATACTGTATTTTCTCATTATATAAATTAAATTTTATTGTACCACACATCTATTTAACTCAACATCCATTAAATAACCAGTACATATTCCTTTAATAGTTATTTGTGTACCAGGTGTAAATACTTTTTTTACATTACTGTAGCCACTATCCATTAAACAGCTTACGTTGCTTGATAATAAAGTATCGCCTAATAGTATCGTTAGCAAAGTATCTTGTTGATTATCTATTTTATTTATAATGCCTTTTACACTAATTACTTTGCCTAAATATTTTTTATTAGCCTCCGCTTCGTTTGTTATAAATTGATTTATCAACGTATCTGCATTAATATTTACTATTGCTGGTAAATTGTATAAACTAGCAGGTTTACGATAATATTCCTTGTACATGTATGCACCGCCACATAATGCTGCAATCAACAAAAAAATTAAAATAGTACGCTTATTCAATTGAAATAAAATTAATTATTATGTTTACCTCCGGCGTTAATCCAATCAACAATTTTTTGCCTATCGGTTGATGGTATAAAACCACTTTGAGGCATTACAGATGGTATACCATCAACAGCCCTAGCTTTAATTCTTAATGCCTGACTAACAATTGTACAATCATCTGCAAAGTTTAATCCGTTTTGGGGAGAGCCACCACCATGGCAACTTGTGCAATTGTTTGCCAATATTGATTTTACAGCTAAAAATAATGTTCCAGCAGGTGCTTGGTTAATAGTAGCACTGCCCGTTATTGTACATCCATTAGCATCTTTTACACCGTACGAAAATACACCAATAGCTAATGAGCCAAATGTATTAGATGCTTGAAAGGTACCACCATTTAAATTATATGTAAACCCTGTACTGCCACTAGCCGTTATTGTTATATTACCTGTATTGCTTTCGCATTTTATGGTGTTTGTTGTAGATGAACTGGCTGTAATAGTTGGGCAAGTTGACGCTACGTTAGTACTTACCGATGCGCTTAAACATCCATTTGCATCTTTAGCCACTACAGCATAAGTAGCAACAGCTAAGTTATTAAATGTGCCTGTTGCTTGAAAAGTAGTACCACCATCTTTGCTGTAAGTGTGTGGAGTTGCACCTCCGCTAGCTACAGCAACAATGCTACCATTGGTTGCTGTTGGTCCACTTGTATTTGTTGGTGTTGTAGTTAATGTAATAGTTGGACAAGATGCCGCTGTTACGCTAAACGAATTATTACCAGTGCAGCCATTTGCATCTTTTGCAAAAATGGTATAACTGCCTACGGCAAGATTAGAAAAAGTACCACTAGCTTGATATGTACCGCCTATTCCTGTTATGCTATAGGTAAACCCTGTACTACCTACACCTGTTGCTGTAAGTGATCCATTAGTAGCCGTTGGGCTAGTTGTTTGTGTAATAGTTGCGGTAACTGTTATTGTAGGACAAGGAACAGATGTTACAGAAAAAGATTGGCTACCAGTGCAACCATCACCATCTTTTGCAGTAATGGTATAATTGCCAACTGCTAAGCCTGTAAATGTACCTGAGGCTTGTGCTGTTCCGCCATTTAAGCTATATGTAAAGCCGCTACTACCAGTTGCCGTTGCGGTAATAACACCATTTACAGCAGTTGGTGTTGAAGTTGCAGTTATAGTGCCTGTAACTACAATAGTTTTACTTGCACAAGGATTTGGGGGAGGAGTTGTACTTCCACCACCTTTGCTACAGGCAACAAAAGTTAAAGTAATAATTACTACTATAGAAAAAATGGTTACAGTTAGCTTATTCATAAATTGAGTTTTTTAATAAATCGAAGTAGTTAATAAAAAGGTTGCCTTACTATTTTATTTTTTTAAATGGAAAATATTTTATGCCCACATTTAGGCTTGTTGTAAATAATTTTATACTTCCCTCTCCTACGCCGCCTAGTGGAATAATAAAGTTTGGAGCAACTTGTATAAATAAATTATCCTTTATTTTTTTCTCTACCCCAAAACTAAAATTAAATGCCGCCAATAAATGTTGGTTGCCTGTATATAAGAATTCTTTTGTGGTGTAAGGATAACCGTAGTTATCTATTGTATAAACATACTTTTCTTTTTTCATAAAATAGGTAGATAACCCCACTGTTGAATAAAGGTGGAAATTTTCTTTTTGTACAAAATTGTATTGTACAGAAAGAGGAACTTCGTACACCATACAATTAGCATTTACACTTATTAATTTTACTGTACTTAAATAGCTGCCTGCTTTTATAGTATAATCATTTGCCTGGGCAATATATTTTTTAGCACTTGCAAAAAAACCAGTTTGTATGCTTAGTTTATTATTTATTTGATACCCAATGCCAACTCCAAATCGTGGAGTGATAGTTGTATTTTTAAAAGACAAAAACTTTGTTGTATTACCCTCAGCACCAATAGAGGCTACAAAATAAATAGCTGAAGAAACCTTCTTTTTGCTTTTCTTTTTTTCCTCGTTTATACTAAGTTGTTTTTTAGTAGAACTATCTTTTTTTACTTCATCATTCCGCCAAGGGTTATTTTTTTTAGTTGGACTATTTTGCTCTGCCGCTATTGTGTTTTTTGCTGTGGTATCTGCATCATTTTTATATACACTCTCATTTTGTGTGTCTTCCCCATCTTCTTGGGTATCAATAAAACTATTAGGCG
>JANNWD010000166.1:0-2213 GCA_031408315.1 Bacteroidota bacterium | reverse complement strand
CTGTGGGCTTTTCGCTACTATCCGCCATCCATTGGTCGGTAAATTATTAATTTGGCTTTACCTATAGAATAGAGGGTGCAATTAAAACTATTATCTACCTAAAAAATAAATTTCAAATCCCTTTAATTCATGTTTTTCAATTTCAATATATTTTTCAAATAATTTTTCGCCTACTTTATTTTTTAATGCAGATATACCAACATCAATTAACCTAAGACCGGTATTAGTCAATAAAATATTATCAAATGGCTGCCCCGAAATATCCGACGGACGACGAATATCTTTGTGAACAAATCCATTAGTATGTAATTGGTTTATTTCATCCATAAAACATCAAACCAAACTATTCTTTTTTCCACTTCATGGGCTCTAAAATCTATGGGATAAATTCTTTCCATAACCAACACATCGGCTTGCAAAGTTTCATCATAATCTAATTTTATAAATTTGGCAACTAATGAATTTATAGCATTTGCAAATTTTAATTTTTCTGCTTCCGATCCAATATCCGACCGAGTATCACCCACAAATAATTTGGCTACCTCGGTGTCCGATAGTACAATTACTTTATTGTTGTTGCCACTTGACAAAAGCCGTGGATATTTCATTGATTTTTTTATAAAATTAACAACAATAGTTTATATTATAACTACAAAAATTACCAACTTTTAAACGGTTGGCAATTTTTAAATAAATGGTTTATCTAAATTACTTTTCCAATTTTTTAATTACCGTTTTTAAAACTAAATAATTCACTAGCAAAATAACAACTGCAATAATAATAATCCCTATTGCAGCAAAATAACTTACCGAAAAGCCACCTTTCCACATGCCATTTTCTTTATTAAAAATAAAAATATCCTCGGCATGATAGCTTATTTTGTACGCCACAAAACAAACAAATAAAAAGGGTAGCAAAAGCCAAAATAATTGCTTGGTTTTAATAGCCACAATATTTACCCATGCCCAAATTATGGCACAAATTATAAAACCATAAAGGCAAAAATTATCTGCTGCAGCGGTTAAATAATTTATTTTTTCGTTAGCAATTAATTTATACTCACTTACATCGTAATATTTATAGGCCAAAAAAGTTAAAGCTGCTACGCCTAGGAGAGTTAAAGCAATTGTTATTTTTTTATACATGGTTGTGGTTTTATTGATATGTTGTTTTTATTTTTTGCTTAGATGTTTTTATGGTAAAAAATAAAAACTGCTATTAGGTGTTTTGTATACACTATCTCCAATTTTTAAAAGCCCTAGCATTTGCTTTGGTATAGTAAAGTGTTGACTATCTGATAATTTCATTATTTGATAGTTCGGCTTTCCTTTGTAGCCTTGGTAAATATCCACCACTACGGAATTAGTAAATGCCGTTTTAATCAAATCTGTTTTGCCACTACTAGATAATTTGAATATGAAAAATGCAACTAGTATAGCTGTTATAACAAATAAACAAATGATAATATTTTTAAGACGCATTCTATATTATTTTAAACACTACATATAATTGTAAGCTAATTGCTATTGCTAAACATATCATCCACCCCCAAAACCATTTTTTTGAGATGTTAGTTTTTGCAACCGCTTTGTAATACATTGCTATCATTACAAACACTGCAATAATTAGTGAAGCTAAAAAACTCTTATCTATTTCTCTTATAAAACCAAACAAACAATAAGGCAATAAAATACAAGAGCCTACCAAACAAGTAAAACCAATACGTTTAATAAAAGCCCATTTTTTATCCGTTAAAAAAAGTAATGCAGCACCAATTTGTATGCTCCATTTTGTACCTGCAATACCGCAAGATAATATCATTTTATTTTGAGAAAAATACAACAGCTTACCCTGCTGTATAAACCACCAAGTAATAATTGTCGATAATAAAAAGTATATAAATGCTAAAGCGATATTTTTCAACCTATTTATTTTGACTTATTATAAATAGTTTTTGATATTTCATCTCCTTTGTTATTATAATATTTTACATCAGTAGGGTTATTATTAGAAAACTTGCCAATCATATAAAACCCATTATACTTTCTATACTTTCCATTTCCTTCCATAGCATTGTTTTTATATGTACCTTTATATTCATTATAATTTAGCCATTTAAAACTCCCTTGCCCATCACTTTTACCATCAATAAAATCGCCATCATAAGTACCCACTTTAGCAATTACAAAAACTCCTTTCCCTTCAAAAGTTC
>JANNWD010000165.1:0-3345 GCA_031408315.1 Bacteroidota bacterium | reverse complement strand
GGCTGTAATTTTTCAATTACTTCATGGTTATCATCATAACCAAATTCTCCACTGCCATACGTTGCAGCCGATGATGCATATACTAGCGGAATACTATTTTGTGTACAATAGTTCCAAATATTTTGAGAGTATTCTACATTTAATTTTTGATGAATAGTGTAATCAAACTCAGTAGTATCTGTTCTTGCACCTAAATGAAAAACAAAATCAATTTTGGGTTGTTCGGTTTGTAGCCAATTAAATAAATTTTCTCTTTCTATTCTGTGTAAATATTTTTTTTGGGTAATATTTTTTTCTTTGGCATCATTCATTGCAAAATCATCAACCAAAATTAAATTGGTAAAACCTTGTTGGTTGAGGTAACTTACTAGGCAACTGCCTATGAAGCCGTAGGCACCAGTGATGATAATTGTTTTACTATTCATTAGCTAATAAAAGTAATTGGTTGTACAGAGAATTAGAGAACCTAAAAGTGGTTTTCAATTTTAAATCATCTAATAGTTGTTTAAGAGAAGGGATAATATTTTTTTGCTTTGCTAAGAGTAATACACCTAATAAACCAACCGCCTCTATTCCTAAATTGATTGCAATAGCTTTGCCTTTTTTCTCATCAATTATTAGAGAAGCATTTAGTTCAATTGCTAAAGCTATTGCTTCTACTTCTCCCACATCGAGCCTATATTTACTCAACTCTCTTTGTATGTGATATTGCTTGTTTTGTCTTATTTGTATATTATTTAACTCCAAAATTGAGATGAATGAATTGCCATGAAAAAAAATTAATTCCTCACTAACCTTTGTAGGAACTAAAATTTTTCCAAAAACTTCATTTAAAATTAAGAGAGAGTTAATTT
This sequence comes from Bacteroidota bacterium, assembly GCA_031408315.1. Lineage (GTDB taxonomy): Bacteria > Bacteroidota > Bacteroidia > Chitinophagales > Chitinophagaceae > Ferruginibacter. The sequence continues at coordinate 2,491 of JANNWD010000165.1, read as the reverse complement.
GGTAAAGATTTGATATGCATGAGGTATCACTTATTATTACCATGCTGTTTCATATAAAATTCAATAAATTTCAAATCACTAGCAAGCATCTCCTCATCGTAGTGCATATTTATACCTCTACCACCAATTTCGTTTTGCATTTCCATTTTGGGTATGCCCACAAACTCTGCGGCTTTACCGAGTGTAAAAATATCTTTTTCAAATAAATAGATAGCAATTTCAAGCAGCATTTTTTGCTTGTCTAATTGTTCTACAACATTATCTGGTATTTCAATTACCATTTTATTTTATTTTAATAAAGATAAGTATTTTTTATTTCATCATTTTCTCAATAGCCATATCATACTTCTCTTTCCATTCTCTAATACTTCCCCAGTCTTCATTATTAATTAAAATTGAACCATTACTTACTATGCCTAAATACGTACATTCCAATGGTTCTACTTTTTCTAACAATTGTATAAAATCATTTCTTTTAGCTTTACTTACACTTACTACCACACGGCTTTGTGCTTCGCCAAACCAATAAGCATCTAACCTCATACCTAACCCCTCTCCAAAAGAAAGGGGAATATTAAATCCTAAATTTTTATTAAAACAACTCTCCATTAAAGTTACAAATAATCCCCCTTCACTTACATCATGTGCACTTTCAATTAAGTGGTGGCTTATCATTTTGCCTACGGCTTTTTGTACATGCAACTCTTCATCAATATCAAAATACGGAGCAGGGGAATATTCTACACCACAAATTTTGTGTAGATATTCGCTACTGTTAATATCATTACGCTGTATGCCTATCAAATAAATTTCATCCCCTTCGGTTTTAAAATCCATTGTCATTTTTGCATCTGCATTAGCTAATAATCCTACCATACCAATCGTAGGTGTTGGGTACACCGAACCTTCGGGCCCTTGGTTGTAAAAGCTAACGTTACCGCCAGTTACTGGTGTATCAAATTTTATGCAAGCCTCACCCATTCCTTTTATCGCATGTACAAATTGGTAATACACTTGTGGATCAAAAGGGTTACCAAAGTTTAAGCAGTTAGTAACACCTAAAGGCTCACCACCACTGCATACAATATTACGTGCCGCTTCTGCCACTGCTATCATTGCACCTTTGTAAGGATCGGCAAATACATAACGGCTGTTACAATCTGTTGTTAGTGCTAAAGCTTTATTGGTAGGTTTAGCCAAAACAATTGCAGCATCGCTTGGGGCGTTGGTGCTTACATTACCTGTGCCAACCATGCTATCGTACTGTGTATAAATCCAACGTTTGCTTGCAATATTTGGTAGGGTAATTATTTGCTCTGCTATTGCTTTTAAATCTGTAGGCTCTACAATAGTATTTATATTAAATGCTTTTATTTTCTCAAAATAAGCTGGCTCTTCATAAGGTCTATCATTTTGTGGAGCACCGCCGCCTAAAACTAATTCGTATGCTGGTAAACTGGCTTCTAAAATTCCATTCATGTAAAAATTCAAAATGCCATCATCCGTTACTTCGCCAATTTGGCTGCATGGTAAATCCCATTTATCAAACACAGCTTGTATTAAGTGTTCTTTTCCTTTTTGGGCTACCAGCAACATTCTTTCTTGGCTTTCACTTAACAACAATTCCCAAGCCTTCATATCTTTTTGTCGAGTAGGTACTTTATCTAAATTAATACGCATTCCCATTTCGCCTTTGGCACTCATTTCACTTGTACTGCAAATTATACCGGCTGCACCCATATCTTGCATGCCTACTACTGCACCAGTTGTCATTACTTCAAGGCAAGCTTCTAATAATTTTTTTTCTTGAAAAGGATCACCCACTTGTACCGCAGGTAATTCTTGCACACTTTCTTCTGTAATATCGGCACTGGCAAAACTTGCACCACCAATACCATCTTTACCAGTAGCACTGCCTACAAAAAATACAGGGTTACCAGCAACTGTGCCACTCGTTGCCGAAATGGTTTCGCCATTTTTTAAAATGCCCACACTCATAGCATTTACTAATGGGTTGGTATGATAACATTCTTCAAAATAAATTTCGCCACCAACTGTTGGTACACCAAAGCAATTTCCATAATGTCCAATTCCATGCACCACACCTGCCAACAAATGCTGTGTTTTAGCTTCGGTTAATTTTCCAAAACGTAAACTATTTAAAGAGGCAATGGGCCTGGCACCCATGGTAAAAATATCTCTGTTAATACCGCCAACTCCTGTTGCTGCTCCTTGAAAAGGCTCTAAAGCACTTGGGTGGTTATGGCTTTCTATTTTAAATACCACACCATATCCATCGCCAATATCCATTAAACCTGCGTTTTCTTCTCCTGCTTTTACCAGCATTTTTTTTCCATCTCTAGGCAATGTTTTTAACCATTTAATAGAGTTTTTATAACTGCAATGCTCACTCCACATAGCACTAAAACTACACAGTTCGGTAAAGTTTGGTGTACGCCCTAATTTTTGTTTTATTAATTCAAATTCTTCG
>JANNWD010000164.1:0-1846 GCA_031408315.1 Bacteroidota bacterium | reverse complement strand
TATTCGCCCGCGATGACCGACTTCATCTTCATGGTCAAAGACTCAAGCTACATGTTTGTTACTGGGCCAGAAGTGGTCAAGACGGTGACGAATGAGGTGGTGACGCAGGAGGAACTGGGCGGGGCGGTCGCCCACACCACGAAATCCGGTGTCGCTGACAATGCGTTTGAGAATGACATTGAGGCGCTGCTCGCGGTGCGCGATTTCTTTGATTATCTGCCGGAGAATAACCGCACGCCGGGGCCTGAGCGGCCGACCGCGGATGAGTGGGACCGCGCCGAACCAAGCCTCGACACGCTGATCCCCGCCAATGCCAACCAGCCCTATGACATGCATGAGGTGATCGCCAAGACGCTCGATGAAGGCGATTTTTTCGAGGTGCAGCCGAGCTTTGCGGGCAATATCCTGATCGGCTTTGGCCGGATTGAGGGGCGCACGGTGGGCGTGGTGGCGAACCAGCCAATGGTGCTGGCGGGGTGTTTGGACATTAACTCATCCCGCAAGGCGGCGCGCTTTGTGCGCTTTTGCGATGCGTTCGAGATACCGATCCTGACATTTGTCGATGTGCCGGGGTTCTTGCCGGGCACGGCGCAGGAGTTCGGCGGGATCATCAAGCACGGCGCGAAACTGCTGTTCGCTTATGCCGAGGCAACGGTGCCTAAGATCACCGTGATCACGCGCAAGGCCTATGGCGGGGCGTATGACGTGATGGCGTCCAAGCATTTACGCGGCGATTTGAACTATGCCTGGCCGACTGCCGAAATCGCAGTGATGGGCGCGAAGGGCGCAGTGGAAATCATCTTCCGCGGGCTGAGCGCCGAGGAACAGGCGGTGAAGACGGCGGAATATGAAGAGCGGTTTGCCAATCCGTTCGTGGCGGCGGGGAAGGGGTTTATCGACGAGGTAATCTATCCGCACTCGACAAGGCGGAGGATTGCGCTGGGGTTACGGAAATTGCGGAATAAGGCGTTGGAGAATCCGTGGAAGAAGCATGATAATATTCCGTTGTAGAAAATATAGGAATCTAAACAATGGGTAAGGGGACTTATCTCGGTGGCTCAACGGTTGTTGGGTTTTCTGGTACTTTTACAAGCAAGCGCAGTCGGCGGTTGACCCAAGCAACAGAGATTGACGTTCACTCGGCGCAAAAGCAAACGAGAGACGCTGCTCGACTGCTCGCAGCTAAGCCCGTGAGAGTAAATAAAAAGTCTCCCATTCGGAGGACCGCACGAAAATCGAAGGTCGAAAGGGGAAATTTGAAAGCCCGGTCGACGCACAAATCTGGCGGCATAAATGTTGCAAAGAGTATTAGCTCTGCGGAAGCTACTGTGCGTTCCATTAAAGATCGGATCGAAAAGTCGAAGCGGGAGATGTGGGCGCTAGAACGCGATCTGCACAGGGCAAAGGTTGTTTTGGGTGAGGCCCAAAGGCTACGGCGCATATCACCAGAAGATCCGGCGGAAGTCAGCGAGCCGATGGCAGGTAAATGAAACCAAGCCGCCGCAACTAAATCGGCCACTTGCCTCCACCGCTCCCAAACATTATAATGTCCTTATAATGCCAAGGAGTCGCCGATCATGCAGACCGAACGCGTCACCTATCTGACCAGCGCCGAGCATAAGGCCGCGCTGGAGGCCTTTGCCCGGGCGCGGGGGGAGAGTGTGGGCAATGTCGTGCGCGAGGCGACGGCGCGCTATATTGGCCAGCCGTCGGGCGATGAAGAGGCCGAACTTGCCGCGCTGGTAGCGGAAGTGAACAAAGCCATCCCGAAAATGGAAGCGGCGCTGGACGAGATGCGCCATAAAATGCTCGAAACGCATCAGGACGTCGACCGGATGCTTCGTGA
>JANNWD010000163.1:0-13396 GCA_031408315.1 Bacteroidota bacterium | reverse complement strand
TGTTGCAGCGGATTTACCAATAATGCTGTAGTTGCTTTTTTAATTAGTGTGTTTGTATGTGTTATATTGTATTTTGGTTTTAACGCCATAAGCAAATTGCCTTTTTTTGAAAACGGGGTAGATTATTATGTAGAAATGTTAGGGATAGATTTTCATTATAGCAGTATGAGTAGAGGTGTATTAGATAGTAGAGATGTAGTTTATTTTTGTAGTACGATATTTCTTTTTTTATTAATAACAGTTAAAACAATTGCAAAAAAATAACCTTCTGTTTCCTCTCTATTGGAGAGGAGTAGAAGTGAAGTAATAAAAAATGAATTTAATAAATAAAATTTGGAAAAGTAAATTTTGGTTGCCTATAACCATTGTAGCATTACTGGCTATTAATTGGTTGGCATCACTATATCATACCAGAATAGATTTTACGAACGAAAAAAGATTTACCCTATCTACCCCAACAAAAAAAATAATTAAAAAACTAGATGATGTAGTACAAATAGATGTTTTTTTAAAAGGTGAATTTCCAAGCGGCTTTAAAAAACTAGCCAATAGTACTACCGAAATTTTACAAGAGCTTAAAGAAATTGGTGGAAAAAATATTCAATACAATTTTATTAGTCCAGATGATGAAGTAGAAGGTGCCAACATAAAATGGGGCGATACCCTTACTGCATTAGGCTTGTACCCCATCAATTTAAAATCGCAATTAAAGGCTGGAGAACAACAACAATTGGTTTACCCAGTAGCATTGGTGCATTATAAAGAAAATATATTGCCAGTTGTTTTGTTTGAACAAAAGGGGATGGATGTAAAAAAATCGTATGCCGATGCTATGAAAGATTTGAATAGTGCTGAAGCATTAATGGAATTTAAGTTTGCCGATGCAATATTTAAAGTAACGCAAACAACAAAGCCTATGATTGCTTATGCAATAGGCAATGGACAACCGCAAGACGTAAGAATTTATGATTTAGCTGAAAATACGTTAAAGCAAGATTATAATTTACAACAATTTAATTTAGCTACATTATCCGTAATACCCGATACGTTTAATCTTTTATTGTTAGTAAAACCAACCGAAAAATTTACAGACGAAGAGAAACTAAAAATTGATCAATTTGTAATGAGAGGTGGAAAAGTATTAATGTTTTTAGATAAGCTTAATGCTGAATTTGATAGTTTAAGATATAAAAAGGAAGGTGTAATTGCTTACGATAGAGGATTAGAGTTAAATGATTTGTTGTTTAAATACGGAGCTAGAATTAATAATGATTTGGTTATGGATTTGCAATGTGACTTTTTACCTTTTGATGTTAACGGAAACGGTCAGTTTGATTTTTTGCATTGGAATTATTTCCCATTATTTGAATCAAAATCTAATCATGTAATTAATAAAAATGTAGGCTTAGTAAGTGGAAGATTTGTAAACTCTATAGATACTATTGAAGCAGAGGGTATTAAAAAAACTATTTTATTAAGTTCATCTAATAATGCTAAAACTATTGCTACACCTGCATTAATAAGCGGTAAAGAAAATATAAATGCACCTGAAAGCGATAAGTTTAAAAAAGCTAATATTCCTGTTGCCGTTTTGTTAGAAGGTAAATTTACATCGCTTTTTAAAAACCGAGTATCTCAAGCTATGAACGATAGTATGCAGCAGTATGGCGTTTCGTATATGCAAGAGTGTATTACCGATAATAAAATAATAGTAGTTGCAGATGGGGATATGGTTTTAAATAGCATTTCAAAAAACGAACCCTTACCTATGGGTGTAAATCCGCTAACGGTTGGCTCACAATATCAATACCAATTTGCTAATGCTACTTTTTTACAAAACTGTTTAGATTATTTGCTAAACCCATCCAACCTTTCCGAGGCTAAAGCAAAAGATTACACTTTACGCTTGTTAGATAGTAAAAAAGTAACTACACAAAAAACAATGTGGCAATTAATAACCATAGCTTTGCCTATTGCACTTGTTATTTTATTTGCATTTATTTTTCAATGGTTACATAAAAGAAAATACACTCTTTAATTTATAATGGATAAAACACAACTTACCTACATCGTTTTTGCAGCAGTAATTATTATTGCATTAATTTTCGACTTAGGCTTGCTTAGCAAAAAAAATACTACCATTAGTTTAAAAACAGCTTTGTTGCAAACCATTTTTTGGGTAGCCCTTTCTTTTGCTTTTTGTGGGTTTATTTGGTACGAAAATATTGATGGCAATGGTAAGCAAGATGCCGTTTCGTTTATATCAGCCTACTTATTAGAGTGGTCACTTTCAATAGATAATATTTTTGTTTTCATCATCATCTTTAATTTTTTCAAAGTAAAAGAAGATAGCTATAGTAGAGTTTTATTGCTTGGTATTTTAATGGCAATTGTTTTTAGAATTTTGTTTATTGCCATTGGTAGTGCAGCGGTTGCAAAATACGATTGGATAATGTATGTGTTTGGATTTTTTTTAGCTTACACAGGTATAAAAATGTTTGCCGCAGGTGATGATGAAGAATTTGATCCTGAATCAAACTGGGCTTTTAAATTTATGCGTAAGTATATGCGTACGACAGATGAAGAACCTAACGGAAGATTTATTATTACTAAAAATAACAAAGCCTTTTTTACTAAACTTAGCATGGTAGTAATTATGCTGGGGTTAATTGATATTGTTTTTGCAGTAGATTCTATACCAGCAGTATTTTCGATAATTCCCGATCCTAGTAAAAAACTATTAATTTATTCTAGTAATATTTTTGCAGTATTAGGTTTACGGAGTTTGTTTTTTTTACTACGTGGTGCAGCAAGTAAGTTCGATTATTTGCAACAAGGTATTGCCATAGTGTTATTATTTATTGGTGTAAAAATGTTGCTGCCATTATTAAAATATGTTGGGGTAGATGAACATTATTTGCATATGCCAGTTTGGGTTTCGTTATTAATGATTGTGGTTTGCATAAGCGGATCTATCTTTTACTCTATTTATCATAAGCGTAAAGGAGCACCAAACGATATTGATGAATAATGTATACCATTTCTAAAATAGCAACAATAATTAACGCTACCTATTGTAAAAAAGGGAACGACAGCAATATTGAACATTTGCTAATAGATAGTAGAAAATTACTTTTCCCTGCAACCTCCTTGTTTTTTGCTATTGCAACACCACAGCGTAATGCCGCCGATTTTATTGAAGAGTTGTACGAAAAAGGGGTACGTAATTTTGTTGTAGATTCATCTTATATTTCTTCTTTAAATTTTGAGAGTGCAACAATTTTGCAAGTAACAAATGTTATAGATGCTTTGCAGAATTTAGCAGCACATCATCGCTATCAATTTAATTATCCAGTAATTGGTATTACAGGCAGCAATGGTAAAACAATTGTAAAAGAATGGCTGTATCAATTGCTACAAAATAAATACAATATTGTACGTAGCCCCAAAAGTTATAACTCTCAAATTGGAGTGCCATTAAGTGTGTGGCAAATGAGTGAAGCAAATAATTTAGCCATTTTTGAGGCAGGAATTTCTATGCCAAATGAAATGAGCAACTTGCAAAAAATTATACAACCCACTATTGGCATTTTTACCAGTATTGGAGATGCACATAACGAAGGCTTTGAAGATGTGGCACAAAAAATTGATGAAAAAGCAAAACTTTTTTTAAGCTGTACCGAAATTATTTATTGTAAAGATAATGTAGGCGTAGCCCAAGCAATAGAAGGTAAATGCAACAGCTGCCATTTATTTAGTTGGAGCAAAAAAGAAACTGCAACAGTAACCGTTAATGCCATTCAAATACAACATTACAATACGGTTATTAAAGCCGCTTACTTAGATAGAAAAATAAGTATTTCGGTTCCGTTTACAAATGATGCAGCCATTGAAAATGCCATTACTTGCTGGTGTGTTTTATTGTATTTGGGTTTAGATGATGAAACGATTTCGGAAAAGATGATGCAGTTACGATCGGTAGAAATGCGGTTAGAGTTAAAACAAGGTATAAATAATTGTAGCGTAATAAATGACAGTTACAGTGCCGATATAAATTCGCTAACCATTGCGTTAGATTTTTTGCAACAGCAACAGCAGCATCAAAAACGTACTGTTATATTAAGTGATATTTTACAATCCGGAAAAAAAAGTATGGAGTTGTATGCAGATGTAGCAGCTATTTTGCAACAAAAAAATATTAATCGTTTTATTGGTATTGGTACCGAAATTACCAAACAAAAAAACGCTTTTAGCAATATTGTTGATGCTCATTTTTTTGCAAGCATTAACGATTTTAAACAACAATTTCATTCGTTACATTTTAATAACGAAACCATTTTATTAAAGGGGGCAAGGGTTTTTGAGTTTGAACAAATTAGCCATTTGTTAGAGCAAAAAGTGCATCAAACCATTTTAGAAATTAACTTAAATGCTGTAGTCCATAATTTAAAAATATATAAACAGCAACTTAGCCAAGGCGTTAAATTAATGGCTATGGTAAAGGCTTTTAGCTATGGTAGCGGCGGTTTTGAAATTGCCAATTTATTACAGTTTCATAAAGTAGATTACTTAGCAGTGGCTTACGCAGATGAGGGTGTAGAGCTACGTAAAGCTGGTATTACCTTACCCATAATGGTTATGAATGCCGAGGATGCTACGTTTGATGTATTGGTAAAATATAATTTAGAGCCTGAACTTTTTTCGTTTGATATTTTTGATGGCTTTGAAAATTATTTATTACAAAGCGGCATTACTAATTTTCCTGTGCATATAAAAATTGATACTGGAATGAAACGCTTAGGTTTTGAAATACACGAAATAGAAAATCTTTGTACAAAAATTAGGGAAACAACTTCTTACAAAATACAATCTGTTTTTAGCCATTTAGCCGCAAGCGATGCTGTTGAGCATGATGATTTTACACAACAACAAGCAGCAATATTTAATGCAGCTTGTGCTTTATTACAACAAACAATTACCTATCCATTTATACAGCATATTGCTAACACAAGTGCCATACATAGGCACAAAAATTTGCAATACAACATGGTACGGTTGGGTATTGGATTGTATGGTGTAGATAGTGTATTAAAACAGCAATTAAAAAATGTAACAACTTTAAAAACCACCATCTCTCAAATAAAAAAAATAAAAAAAGGGGAAAGTGTTGGGTATAGCCGCAAAGGAATTACAAATGAAGATGCAACCATTGCAACGGTACGTATAGGCTATGCCGATGGTTATCCAAGAGCATTAAGCAATGGAAAAGGTAATATGTTAGTTAATGGAAAACTAGCACCTGTTATTGGTAATGTGTGTATGGATATGACGATGCTAGATGTTACAGGCATTGCCGCAAACGAAGGCGATGATGTAATTGTATTTGGCGAAGCCCTACCTGTAAACCATTTAGCCCAACAAGCTAATACCATTTCCTACGAAATTTTAACAGGTATATCGCAACGAGTTAAGAGGGTTTATTTTGAGGAGTAGATTTTTGCCGAAAATCAAAACTATTTTCCGCAAAAAAGCGAAAGTAGAGGTTATAAAAAGAGGATTGCAATAAATTACGGTAGTTTTTAAAATTAAGTTACGTTTAATAAAGCCACAGCTTGCTATTTTAAAAGTAGATTTGAGTTTGCTGGGTTGAATAAAGATATGCTGCACAAGTGAGTGACACAACTAAAGTTAAATTAATAATTAATAGCTGATAATCAGAATTCTCCTCCAAATTCGCCTTTATGCTAATTCCTACTATCTTTGCCCCTTATGAAACGTATAAATGTAATAGTAATAGTTTTATTGATTTTATTAGCCGACCAAGCCTTAAAAATTTGGGTAAAAACTAGTTTTAATTTGCATGAAAACAGACAAATACTTGGCAGTGGAGCTCAATTGTATTTTGTAGAAAATATGGGCATGGCGTATGGTTGGAGTTTTGGAGGCAATTGGGGTAAGTTGGCTTTAACGATTTTTAGAATGGTGGCGGTAGTATTTGGTACTTGGTATATTGGTAGAATAATTGCTCAAAAATATCATAAAGGTTTTATTGTTTGTGCAGCACTTATATATGCTGGGGCTATTGGAAACTTAATAGATAGTATGTTTTACGGAATGATTTTTGACAAAGGAATGCTGTTAGATGCTACCACAAAAGAGTATATTTATTACGAAGGGGTAGCAAAATTTAGTAATAAAGGTTATTCTTCTTTTTTGTATGGCAATGTGGTAGATATGTTGTATTTCCCCATAATTAAAGGGCATTATCCAAAGTGGTTTCCTTTTAAAGCTGGTGATTATTTTGAATTTTTTAGACCCATATTTAATATTGCCGATGCAGCCATTTCTACAGGAGTAATCTCTATATTAGTATTCCAACGCAAGTTTTTTAAAAAGAAAGATGATATTGCCAATAATACGGTAGAAACACAGGCACTGGTAAATGATGAAAGCCAAGTATCGTAATTGCACAATTGCGGCTTTTTCGATATAAAAGTTGTAAATTTAACCACTACAAAATAGCATAATGAAAAGTTTAGTTACGTTTTTTACTATTATATTATTGGTTGTTTTTTTTGCAGCTTGCCAAAAAGAATTACAATTTGATGTAATACCCGATACAGGAGAAGCAAAAGGAACATTAAAAAGTGCATCGGGAGGCTGCTTACCAAGTTCTATAAATGGAAGCTATTTTAAAGATACAGCCCTAAACGCTACAAATTTTATTGAGGTTACATTAGATATTACTAAAGCAGGTTGGTACAAAATTACCACCGATACTGTTGCTGGTATGTATTTTATAGACTCTGGTAGCGTTAACGAAATTAGATTACATACTATTCAACTTAAAGGGAAAGGCATACCAACATCTACCGGGCAAAAAATATTTACCGTAAAATTTGGAACTAGTAGCTGTAAAATAAGTGTACTAGTACAAACGGGTGTAATAACTAACCCTAATGCCACTTTTATATTTGGCGGAGGCCCAAGTACTTGCACTGGTTTTATTTTAAGTGGCAATCCGTATACTGTAGGTACACCAACTAATGCACTACAAACTGTTATGTTAAACGTAATGGTAACTACTGCTGGTTTATACTCCGTAACAACGGGTGCTGCTATTAATGGTTTGGTATTTACGGCTACAGGGTCGTTTAATTTTAGCGGTCCAAATACGGTATTCCTTACTGCAAGCGGTACGCCAATTGCAAATGGTAATTTTAATTACACTATTACAAATAGTACATCAAGCTGTGTGTTTACTATAGGTGTAACAACCACACCACCAGTTGGTAATTTAGATTACCTACCTATGACTACCAATAGCAATTGGACAAATAGAATAATAACAACACCCCCACCTACGCCAGATACTTCATTTATACAGGTAAGCCCCAGTCAAAAAACATTTGGTGCAAATAGCTATCATATTTTTGAAAGAAAGCAAGTGGGTGTAGTTCAAGATTCCTCTTTCTTTAGAAAAAATGGCGGATTGTATTATCAATATATTAATGGTAAAATTGGGAATACTACAGTTCCTGTAAATCAAGAGTATTTGGTTTTAGATAGTAATAGGGCAATTAATATCCCTTGGGCTACCAACTTTGGTACTATAACTATAATGGGTATACCGCTAGGCAATTTTACAGTTACAGGAAGAATTACCGAAAAAGGAGCTACCGAAATTATTGAGGGAATAGCCTACAATAATGTGCTAAAGGTGAGTTATGTATATGCTGGAATTGTTTTTGGAACACCAACGGTAGTTGCTACAGAAGATAGGTGGTTTGCAAAGGGTAAGGGTATAATAAAGTCGGTTATTGAAATTCCTTTACAATCTATAAATATTGAAACAAGGCTTACCCGTTCACAAATATTTTAAAAGAAGTTTAGTTAATATAATTATGAAAAAGCTATTTTTTATTGCCACTGTTTTATGTACAACGCTTTTATTTAGCTGCACAAAAGATGATGATGTGGATGAAAAAGCATTATCAAACGGCAACTTAACTACCGATAGCGTAGGCGGCTGTAAGCAAATTATAATACATGGTACGTATCAAAAAGATACTGCACTTACAACCGATAATTATTTAGATGTAAGTGTAAATGTAAAAACTGTTGGCACCTATACAATACAAACAAATACTGTTAATGGTATGTCGTTTAAAGGTACTGGCAGGCTAGGTTATGGCGGCGGAAACACTGCTCGGTTATATGGTAGTGGAACTCCTTTATTAAATGGTTTATTCCCCTTTAAAGTTACATATGGGGGAAGCCTTTGTGTGGCAAATATTAGTATAGGTGGCGGTGGTGGCGGATCGGCAATATATTCTATGGGTGGTGCACCAAATAGTTGTAGTGGGTTTAACTCAAGTGGTAATTGGGTGGCTGGGCAAATAATACAAGTTGGTGTTAATTATGTAGTAATGAATGTAAATGTTACTGCTGTAGGAACTTACCAAATAGATGTACCTGCTGTAAATGGTGTAACTTTTTCAACTGGTACAACACCAAAAATATTTACAACCCTAGGTGTACAAAGTATTATACTTTTTGCAAGTGGCACACCATTAGCAAGTGGTAATTTTAATTATAAAGTAAATAGCCCAAATACTAATTGCACATTTACTATTACCTATTTATAAAATTGGCAAATATTTTGCATTGTAAATAGTAAATAAAAAAAAATATTAAATACTTTTAAGAAGTTAAATTTTTTGAGAACAAAAGGTATGATAAAAAAAATAACCAATTTAATACTACTATCGGCAGTAATTTTTTTAAGTGCTTGCGAAAAAGAATTGAGTACTGAGAATTCTGATAATACAGGCAATGAGTTAATTGTAGGGAGAGATTGCCGAATTGCGAAAATGGTTTATACCGATACAGCAACTGGTGTAAACTTAGGTTCGTTAGCAGCTACTATAAATATTTTAGATAGAGTAGAGCAAATTAATGCTTTTGATAGTTTAGCTGCTGCATTAACGTTTGCTGCAGATATTGCTTATACCAATGATACTATAAAATTAAATGATGATGAATATTTTGTACTCGATTTAATTAACAATCGAATAAAGCGTTTACATGGTTTAACAGATCCTACAGATGTTTTATCACCACAATTTGATGCCGACTATACATACAGTGCCACTGGATATTTAATACAAAAAAATTATTTGCTTTCACCTAGTGGTATTCCTTTTATAAATGTTGGTTATACCTATACTGGTAACAATCTTACCAGAATGACGTACACCAATTTAGCAAGCGGCGAAGTTGAAATAGATGCAGATATGCAGTATTACAACAACATTGCTCCGCAAAGTTATTTATATGTTTTTCCAGATGAATTTACACATCCAGAATATATACAGTTTTTTAATTTTGGAAAGAAATCTGTAAATGCAATAAAAACCATAAAACTAAATTTTTATAATGCTGGTGTTGCTGTAGATTCTCTTGTATCAAAATTCGATAGTTATCGAATGAGCAGAGATAATTATGTGTTAGATGTAATTATGAGTGGAGATGAACAACCTGGTATTCCTTCTCCTGGGAAAGCAAAGTTGAAATTTTCTTACAAGTGTAAATAAAATAATTTGTTGAATAAGTAAAAAGCACATCTTTTTAGGATGTGCTTTTTACTTATTGCCTATTCTCATTATATTTTTCCCACCATATTTTCTGGCTTTACCCATTCATCAAATTCTTTAGGCGTTACATAACCTAGTTTAACAGCCATTTCTTTTAACGTAGTGTTTTCCTTATGTGCTTTTTGTGCAATTTCTGCAGCTTTATAGTAACCAATTTTTGTGTTTAGTGCTGTTACTAACATCAAACTATTATCTACATGCTTTTTAATATTTGCTTTTAAAGGCTCAATACCAATAGCACATTTATCATTGAAAGAAACACAACCATCACCAATCAATCTAGCACTGTGTAAAAAATTATAAATCATTACTGGTTTAAAAACATTCAATTCAAAATGCCCATTGCTACCACCAATACCAATAGTAACATCGTTACCCATAATCTGTGCAGCAATCATTGTTAAAGCTTCACATTGAGTAGGATTAACTTTGCCAGGCATAATTGAACTTCCTGGTTCGTTATCAGGAATATATAATTCGCCAATACCACTACGAGGACCAGATGATAGCATACGAATATCATTAGCAATTTTCATTAAACTAACAGCTACTGTTTTTAATGCTCCATGTGCCTCTACAATAGCATCATGTGCTGCTAACGCTTCAAATTTATTTTCGGCAGTTTTAAAAGGTAGCTTGGTAAGTTTTGCAATATGCTTAGCCACATTTACATCATATTTTGGAGGCGTATTTATGCCAGTACCAACAGCGGTGCCACCTAATGCTAATTCACTTAAATGGGCTAATGTATTTTTTATAGCTCTTAATCCATGATCTAATTGAGATACGTAGCCGCTAAACTCTTGCCCAACAGTAAGTGGTGTAGCATCCATAAAATGTGTACGACCAATCTTTACTACTTTTTTAAAAGCTTTAGCTTTTTTATCTAACGTATTTCTAAGCTTTAAAATTCCTGGAATAGTTATTTCCATTAAAATTTTATATGCTGCAATATGCATTGCCGTTGGAAAAGTATCGTTACTGCTTTGGCTTTTATTTACATCATCATTAGGATGTAAATATTTTTCTTTATCGCTTAATTTCCCCCCATTTAAAACATGCCCACGGTAGGCAATTACTTCGTTACAATTCATATTGCTTTGTGTGCCGCTACCTGTTTGCCATACAACTAAAGGAAAACAATCATCTAGCTTTCTTTCTAAAATTTCTTTACACACTTTGCCAATTAAGTCGGCTTTCTTTTTTGTAAGTATGCCAGCATCGGCATTGGTTAATGCTGCTGCATGTTTTAGGTAAGCAAATGCCGCAATAATTTCCTTAGGCATTTTATTAATGTCTTGTGCTATTTTAAAATTATCAATACTACGTTGAGTTTGTGCTCCGTAATAAGCGTTGGTAGGCACTTTTACTTCACCCATGGTATCTTTTTCTATTCTGTATTCCATGACTTTATTTTAGTTGATTAAAATACAAAATTACTATAAAAGGGTTATTTAAATTAATGTAGATTTACAAGGATGAAAAAAATAATATTGATAGTAATGTTGTTTTGTTATTTGAGTTGTACAAATGGACCTGAAAAAAAAGTGATTTTAATTGCTAATGCCAATGATAGTTTATTGATTGATTCTATAAAAAAGGATGTGCCTGTAAAAACGGTTACAATAATTGGTACGCCAAAAGTAATCTTGCTAGCAGAAGATTCGTTACCCAAGCAATTAGTAAATTTTGCCAAAACATTAATAGGTATTCCATATTTGTATGCTTCGGCTAACCCAGAAAAAGGGTTTGATTGCTCCGGTTTTATTACTTACGTATTTAACCATTTTAAAATACAAGTGCCTCGTTCTTCTATTGATTTTACTAACTACGGAAAAGATGTATCCATTGCAAAAGCAGTACCTGGAAATTTAATTTTATTTACTGGAACAGATGGCACAAGTAAAGTAGTGGGACACATGGGCATTATTACCGAAAATAGTAAAAGCGAAATACATTTTATCCATTCAACCTCGGGTAAAGCAAATGGCGTAACTATTACGCCATTGAGTGGATATTATAAAAAAAGATTTGTAAAAATTATTGAGCTGCCTTAATTATTTGCCTTTAAAATTTGCTTTACGTTTTTCTAAAAAGGCTGTCGTTCCTTCTTTCATATCTTCGGTAACAAAGCAATCGCCAAAGGCTTCAACCTCTTTATCGTAGCCACTTTTGCCGTTGGTGTAAGCACTATCACTAACTACGGCTACATTAATACATTCAATTACTTTACCAATAGCAATAGGAGCCTTACTCATTATTATATTTAAAATATCTTTAGTTGTTTCCAATAAACTTTCTTGTGTAGTAACATGGTTTACCAAGCCAATTTGTAATGCTTCATTTGCATCAACTAAATGTGCTGTCATTTGTAATTCCATGCTTTTGCCTTTGCCAACTAATTGAGTAAGGCGTTGTGTGCCGCCATAGCCTGGTAGTAAACCAAGGTTAACTTCTGGCTGACCAAATTTTGCATTTTCGCTACACAATCTAAAATGGCAAGCCATTGCTAACTCACAACCACCGCCTAAGGCAAAACCATTAACTGCAGCCACAATGGGCTTCTTACTATTTTCTATTTTAAAAAAAACATCTTGCCCTCTTTTGGCTAACGCCATTGCTTCCTCTTTAGTTAATCCGCCAAATTCTGTAATATCTGCACCAGCAACAAAAGCCTTTGCACCACTACCAGTTATTAATACGGTTTTAATTTCGGCATTGCTATTTACCTCATCAATGGCATTATCCAAATCAGTAAATACTCGTTTGTTTAAGGCATTTAATTTATCGGGTCGGTTAATGGTAATGGTGAAAATGCCATTTTCAAGCGATGTTAATAGTGTTTGATACATAGTAATAATTTTAAAAATTTCTATTTTCTTTTACCCAATTTTTTATGTAACTAGCAATTTCTGTAGTAGGAGTACCTGGTGCAAAAAGTTTACCTACGCCCATTTCATTAAGTGCACTCATATCATCATCTGGTATTATGCCACCGCCAGTTAGTAGTACATCATTCATTTCTTTTTGTTTCATTAATGCTATTACTTTTGGAAAAACAGTGTTGTGTGCTCCACTTAAAATGCTGATACCAATTGCATCCACATCTTCTTGTAATGCTGCATTAACAACCATTTCAGGTGTTTGGCGTAAGCCAGTATAAATTACTTCCATACCAGCATCTCGTAATGCAGTAGCTATTACTTTAGCACCACGGTCGTGGCCATCAAGTCCAACTTTTGCTACTAAAACTCTTATGGGTCTGTTCATACTTGAAATTATCAATTAAAAATTAAGAATTAGGAATTAAAACTTCCCAAAGCATAGTTTATTCTTTTAAGAGTTTCCACTTTACCAATAATTACTGCAATATCAAATACAGGTGGACCAAATTTACCACCAACCAACATTATTCTAAAAGGCAATTGTAATTCACCAGCTTTAATATTTTTGGCAGTTGCTAATGCTGCAAAACTATTTTCAATAGCAATAGCATCCCAATTTTCTAAACCACTTAATACAGAAATCCATTCAATAAAAAACTGATTTTTATCTGCATTCCATTTTGGTTTTACCGCATCTGCATCTAATAGTACTGGTGCTTTATAAAAGAACGATGCCTGTATATAAAAATCAGGCAACAATACACATCTTTCCTTAACCAAATTTAAAATCATTTCAAATTTGGCATCATCATTTATGGTAATACCCCTTGAATTAAAATCTTCTTTTACTGCCCA
>JANNWD010000162.1:0-1951 GCA_031408315.1 Bacteroidota bacterium | reverse complement strand
CGCTAACGCTGCAAAACGGCAAGCTGAAGCGGCTGAAGCAGCGTTACAAGAAACTCGTGTTCAATCCGCTTTAGCCCGTAAAGCGCTAATAGAGGCATAGACTCAGAACGAGATCGCAGTTCACACGCATCGACTCGATGCTTACATAGCATTGCTAGCATTTCGTACAGAAGTACTTACAAAGTCAACAAACTTTAGTCGTGAGTCCTTGTATAACCTTTGGGAGCACGTTAAGTTAGCTAAGTTCTATTTCACGCCGGGTGTTACAAAGAATTTAAATGACATCACAGACATAGCGGCAAAAATTCAGGTGGCTAAGGCTCAACTTGCGCAACCGGAAGGATATGAATCACAAACAATCAAAAATTTACGCGAAAATCTTCATGCATATGATAATCAGCTTATTAAAGCGATTGAGGAAGTCGATGATGAAATGTGTAATGCACTTACGCTTGTCCAGCGAGATACTTAGCTGCTTATTAAAACGGCAATAACTAGCTCGTATATTAATATGTCATTCTTTGAGTTGAACATAACCGAGGTCGTTCGCTTCTACGACGAAGACGTTGAGGCTAGAACTCATTCAAACTCAATTAAAACACTTGCTGGGGAGGAGCTTGGGCTTGCGCTGCTAAAGCAACACCTAACCGAGACCGCTAGAGCTCCAGCTCAAGTTTACTCAACACCAGCAACTAAGGGTGCGAGACTGGACGGTTGGATCAAGGTCGCTCAACCAAAACCAGTACTCTTTCAAATTGAAGTTAAATCTTGGTCTATGCATGGATACGGCAGTGCCAAATCACAACTTTCTGTAGATGCCTCGGATACCCAAGTTAGCGAATACAAAAAATTAGCGTGGAGCCGCTACTGGAAAGATGGTGAGTTCACCGCGCCGAACCTGCAAAAAGTTCTTCGAAGGATGAACCACCCCAAAAGTGAGTGCAAACTAATATTGATCGAGCCAATTGCTTGTTTATGGGCTGCAGTTCATCCAAATGGCCTAGAGAGCCCTTTCTTTACCGTCCCCACAACAAATTCAGACTTCACAGAGATGCACGTCTTCTCGATGTCCGCATACCTTCGTAACCTCCTAAATTCAAAAACGCGGACAATCAAACTTGAACTTCCAAAAACAGCGAAACGAATTGAATACCTCAACAAGTTGCTCTCCAAATGCGAAGTCCCCGACAATTACAGTAAACAAACGGACGGCATCGACAGCGCCTCGTTGCAGCCCGGGCACACAAAATACTAAATGTCGTCCATCCTGCGCTTAAGCAAAAATATTTATTTAATAGTGACTACCGCTACTCAACGCTCACAACTACCCATTTAACTTTCCAATAATCTCAGCAAACCCCACCTACTCCGCCCGCAAAAACGCATAAAAATTGCGCAACATTGACGCCGTGGCGCCCCAGATAAAGTAGCGTTGAGCGCTTTGCTCGTAGGGCATCGAGTAATAGCTGCGGCGGCCGCTTGGCAGTGACAGCGCTGCAGCGCCGGGTAGCAGGCTGGCGTCAAACTCGTGGCGTTGGTGGTTGCTGGGGTTCATTAAAAAGGCTAGCGGCACCTCGAACACCTCGGCGACTTCGCCTGCGTCGGGCTGCGGCGTAAAGTCTGGCGAGATAAAGCCGACCACTGGCGTGATCTCATATGCGGTGCCGGTGGTGTAGGTGGGAAACTGGCCAATTACGTCTACCGTGTGCGGCGCAAGGCCGATCTCTTCGTGCGCTTCGCGAAGCGCGGTGGCTATTGGGTTGGCGTCGGCGGCTTCAGCGCGGCCGCCAGCAAAGCTTATTTGCCCGGCGTGGCTGGGCAGGTGCTCGGTGCGGCGCGTAAACAGCACGGTGGGCTCAGCGCGCAGCACGATGGCAATCAGCACGGCTGCGGGGCGCAGCGCCTGAGCGCTAAAGCGCGGGTCGGTGGTGATCTCGGGGTGCCACTGCGG
>JANNWD010000161.1:0-4377 GCA_031408315.1 Bacteroidota bacterium | reverse complement strand
CTAAAAAATAACCCGTTTTTTGCCCATTGGCAATATCTACATTAAACTTAATTCCATTTTCGGTAATCTCAACATTCGTATCAAAAGGTTCACTTAAAAAGCCTTTATGTTGTTGTAATCCTTCTAATTCTCTTACCGATACATCATTACGTTCGTAAATACCTTTGGGTGTAAATATTTTGTTTAAAGCCGCTACTATAGCAGGTTTCCAAACATCAATACCTAAAGCCAATGTTTGAATAACAAAATAATCATTAAATTTATCTATTACCAATTGTGGTAAATCATCTGCTTCACCAAAAATTAAACGACAGTTTTCGGCGTAGCCAATTTTTTGCCTGTATTGCCAAGCCTGCAAAATTCTATTGTAAAAGAAAGTATCGTCTATTTTATCATTTTTATCTCTGGTTAAAAGCCTTACACTTATTTGCGATTGTGGGTTGTAATACCCCTGACCAATAAATTTTTTATCAAATGTATATACATGCACAATTTCACCAGGCTTGGCATTGGTATCCTTTTCCATTGCGGCGTTTACTTCGTTAGCAAAAATCCATGGATGACCATTTTCTACTCTTTTACTAATATTTTTCTTTAACACAATACTTTTCATGAGTGCAAGGTAAGTTGCAATTTTTTAACAATCATAGGGTTACAAAACTTTGAAAGGTTGGCAACCCTAAATACAAAACCCGACAATTTGACGGTAAACTTACCCTTGGCAAACCCTTTGACTACCTTACCTTTGCAAACTATTTTAATTTTATGGAAGAAAAAGATATGATTACCGAAAACGAAGAAATGAATACCAATGCTGATATTGCTGAGAATATGCATATAAGTGATGATATTAGCGAAAATGCAATTGAAAAAATTCAGGCTGAATTAAACGAACAAAAAGACAAATACATTCGTCTTTTTGCTGAATTTGATAATTTTAAACGCCGTACAGCAAAGGAACGAATTGAGTTAATACAAACTGCAGGTAAGGATGTAATTGTTAGTTTGTTAGATGTTTTAGATGATTGTGATAGAGCCGAAAAGCAATTGCAAAATAGCGAAGATATTGCCCAAATAAAAGAAGGCATTCAATTAGTATTTGCTAAACTAAGAAGTACTATGGCCGCAAAAGGTGTAAAGGCAATGGAAAGCATTAATACC
Organism: Bacteroidota bacterium; assembly: GCA_031408315.1. Lineage (GTDB taxonomy): Bacteria > Bacteroidota > Bacteroidia > Chitinophagales > Chitinophagaceae > Ferruginibacter. The sequence continues at coordinate 3,216 of JANNWD010000161.1, read as the reverse complement.
GATTTTGATGTAGAAAAACATGAAGCCATTACTGAAATACCTGCACCTACCGAGGAGTTAAAAGAAAAGGTGGTGGATGAAGTGATAAAAGGGTATTATTTGAATGATAAAATAATAAGATTTGCAAAGGTGGTGGTTGGGAAATAATTTGCTAATGTGATAATTAGCTACTGTGCTAATTAAATACATTCGTTTTTATAAATACATTTTACAAAACTATTTTAAACTTTACATTTAGTGTGGAGTATATTTTTTTAAGAAATTAGCACATTAGCACATTAGCTTATTTGCACATTAACTGGGTATGAAAAAAGATTTTTACGAAATATTAGGTGTTAGCAAATCAGCAACGGCAGATGAAATTAAAAAAGCATACCGCAAGGTAGCTATGCAATTCCATCCCGATAAAAACCCTGGTGATAAGGCTGCCGAAGAAAAATTTAAAGAGGCAGCAGAAGCTTACGAAATTTTAAGCGATGCTGATAAAAAAGCCCAATACGATCGTTTTGGACATCAAGCATTTAGCCCCGGAAGAGGCGGTGGCGGAGGCTTTAGCGGTGGCGGAATGAATATGGATGATATTTTTAGCCAGTTTGGAGATATTTTTGGAGATGAAAGTCCGTTTGGTAGTTTTTTTGGTGGCGGCGGTCGTAAAAGTAGTGGTGGTAGAAGCAGAGGCACTAGAGGAAGTAACCTTAGAGTTAAAATAAAGTTGACTTACGAAGAAATTGCCAAAGGAGCATCCAAAACAATAAAAGTAAAAAAATATGTAGGTTGTACTACTTGCAGCGGCAGCGGTGCTAAAGATAAAAATAGCATGAATACTTGCGGTACTTGTGGTGGTAGCGGACAAGTACGTAGAGTGCAAAACACTTTTTTAGGGCAAATGCAAACCGTAACTACTTGCCCTACTTGTAATGGCGAAGGAAGTACGATAACTAACAAATGTAACCCATGTAAAGGCGAAGGAAGAGTTTACGGTGAAGAAACGGTAACTATTGAAATACCTGCAGGTGTACAAGAAGGTATGCAACTTAGCGTTGGTGGTAAGGGCAATGCAGGTGAACGTGGCGGTGCTAATGGGGATTTAATTGTGTTGATAGAAGAAGAAGCACATGCACAATTACATAGAGATGGATTAAATGTGGCGTACGATTTACATATTAGCTTTCCTGATGCGGTTTTTGGTATACAAGTAGAAGTGCCTACAATTGATGGTAGAGCAAAAATAAAAATACCTGCTGGCACACAAAGTGGTAAAATATTTAGGTTGAAAGGCAAAGGTTTTCCTAATGTAAATAGCTACGAAAAAGGCGACCAACTTATACAAGTAAATGTATGGACACCACAAAACGTAAGCAACGATGAAAAAGCAATGCTAGAAAAAATACAACACTCTGCTAACTTTATACCTAAGCCAGATAAAAATGATAAATCATTTTTTGATAAGGTAAGAGAAATGTTTAGTTAATCTTCGTAATCTATAGGAGCAGAGGCGTATTTATTATTGTAATACCCATTACCTCCATAAAAATATGCACCACTAGGGTAAGCATCTACAATTAATTTTCGTAGTTGCTTATTTAATTGTTCAACTTCTGGTTCATCATTTTTTAATTTTTTATCAGTCATCGTTGAAAAACTCATATTGCTATTAATTTCTTTTTCGTTTGTAGGTTGTAAGCCACACAAGGCAATTTTCCAATCATCTTCTTTTTTAATTCTATACTTATAAAAATATACAACACCATTTTTATTATCATATTCCGTTTGTTGTTTACGTAGATATTGAATAGAATCAATTTTATCGTAATTTTTTTCGGCAACTAAATTGCTTTTGGTAATTAAAAGTTGAGTTTTATATTTTTCTGGAAATCTATTAAGTTGCTTTATTTTTTCTAATTTAAAATACAGCAAACTTCTGTATTTATCATCTGCAGCTAGTTGGAGCAAAACACTATCGGCAACAGGTTTATTATTTTTTAGTAACGCAATGGCAGTATTCATTCGTACTTTAGGGTCTTTTGATTTTACTAGTTTTTCAAAAAATTTTTGAACGTTAGTGTTTTTATCGTATTGAGGAATTAATAAAACCAAATAATCGTTTAAGCCACTACTACTGGTATTGTAATTATTGTAACTATAATTATCCTCCTCATTGCCTTCTTGTTTCTTTTTCATCTCTTCTTCTAATCGCTTTTCATCCTTACCTTGTTGTTTTTTCATTTCAATTTTAGCATCAAAATAAATTTTAGCAAAGTAGTTATCGTAATCGTTACTCTTTAGTAAATTACTATCTACCAACGTTACCAATAGCGATAAAACCGGCTGTTTATAATCATCTAAACTTGTTAGCTGCAATAATTCTGGGAAAAGCGATTTTGCCAATAGCAACGAATCTTCTATTAAATTAAACAAACTGTTATAGCCATAACTATCATCAAAAATTGGCGGATCTTGCAAAAGCAACTCTTTAAGCAGTGTATAACTAGCCTTTGTATTATGCTTTGCCAATGCAACAATTACTTCATTTTGAAAACTGCTGGTATCGGCGGTTTGTTCGTAGATGGTTTTTAGAACAGTTACTACCCTTGGCTTTGTAGTATCTTTTATATAGCCTAGTTCTTTAATAAATTTAGTTTTAATATCAAAGTAATTTTTATCATTAATAGTAAGGCGATTTATGGCGTTGTTCAATTTTTCAATCCCATCTTCGCCATAATAAATATCCGAAATGGCTTGTGTAGCTTTGGCATTAGTTATACTGTCTTTACTAAATAAATCGATAATAAAGTTATCTAACTTATTCTTAAAAATACTTGGCCCTAATTGTTGTGGTGCAGGTTTAAACGAATTGAAAAAGCTTTGCAAGTAGCTACTGCTTTTTGTAGCGGTATCTCTTAAACTTACAAGTGTGTAAGAATAATTATCTTTTAAAATAATTGTTCGTTCTATTGTTTTTGATGAACCTGTATCTCTAAGTAAAAATTTAAACCCTTGTGTACCATTAAACAATTTAAATGAATCTTTTGCGTACAAAATCAATTTATTTTTATAGTAGTAGTCAATTTCGTCTTTCCAATATTTAATACTATCTTTTATGTAATAATATTTTGGATACTGTTGCACAACTACATTAATTTCTTCGCCAGTGCTATCACTAACAAAGCTTGCATTTTGATTTTTTGGACAATAGCTACTGTATGCTCCGTAACT
>JANNWD010000160.1:0-8484 GCA_031408315.1 Bacteroidota bacterium | reverse complement strand
TATTCGTAGCAATTGTTACAGCACCAGTTAAACCAGCCTCTACAATTACTTGTGCTTCCTTAGCATGTTGTTTGGCATTTAATACATTGTGTGGAATATTTTTTTGCTTCAACATTCTACTTAGCAATTCACTAATTTCTACCGATGTTGTACCAACCAATGTTGGTCTACCAGCCATACGTAAACGCTCTACTTCATCTATTACGGCTTTGTATTTTTCTCTTTTGGTTTTATACACCAAATCTTGCTCATCTTTACGAGTAACAGGTATGTTGGTAGGAATATTAACTACATCTAATTTATAAATACTCCAAAACTCTGCAGCTTCTGTTTCGGCAGTACCCGTCATACCACAAAGCTTGTGATACATTCTAAAAAAATTTTGTAAGGTTACTGTTGCATACGTTTGTGTAGTAGCTTCAATTTTTACATTTTCTTTTGCTTCTAAAGCTTGGTGTAAACCATCGCTGTATCTGCGGCCTTCCATTATACGACCAGTTTGCTCATCTACAATTTTTACTTGGTCTTCGATAATTACATACTCTGTATCTTTTTCAAATAAGGTATACGCTTTTAATAATTGCTGTAAGGTGTGTATTCTATCTGCTTTTAACGAGTATTCGTTTAATAAATTTTCTTTGCGATGTAATTTTTCATCGGCTGTTAAATCTGTTTTTTCAATATCGGCAAGTTTAGTAGCAATATCGGGTAATACAAAAAATTCAGGGTCTTCTCCACTACGAGTAATTAAGGAAATTCCTTTATCTGTTAAATCAACTTGATTGTTTTTTTCATCTATATTAAAATACAATTCAGCATCTACCTTTGGCATTTCTTTTTGCTGATCGGCTAAATAATAGTTTTCGCTTTTTTGCAATTTTACTCTTATGCCTGGCTCACTCAAAAATTTAATTAATGCTCCATTCTTTGGCAAACCACGGTGTGCTCTCATTAAGGCTAAGCCACCATCTTTAGGATCATCATTACCTTCGGCAATTTTCTTTTTAGCTTCAATTAAAAACTGATTTACAGCTTGGCGTTGCACATCAATTAATTTTTCTATCCTAGGCTTTAGCTCAAAAAACTGTTGAATATTATCTGTTTTACCAATTGGCCCACTAATAATTAATGGTGTTCTAGCATCATCAATCAATACACTATCAACTTCATCTACCATAGCAAAATGATGTTTGCGTTGCACCATTTCATCTGGATTATGCACCATATTATCTCTCAAATAATCAAAGCCAAATTCGTTGTTTGTACCGTATGTAATATCGGAGTTGTAAGCTGCTCTTCTAGCATCGCCATTAGGTTCATGCTTATCAATACAATCTACTGTAATACCCAGCCATTCAAAGATTGGTCCATTCCATTCACTATCTCTTCTTGCTAAATAATCGTTTACCGTTACAATATGTACACCCTCGCCAGCTAAGGCATTTAAGTAGGCCGGTAAAGTACTTACTAAAGTTTTACCCTCACCAGTTGCCATTTCGGCAATTTTGCCACTATGCAAAACTGCACCGCCAATTAGCTGTACATCGTAATGCACCATGTTCCAAGTAACTTGTCCGCCAGCGGCTGTCCATGTATTTTTATGTATAGCTTTATCGCCATCAATTGTTACGGTATCTTTTTTTACAGCCAATGTTCTATCTAATTCTGTGGCTGTGCTTACTAGTGTTTCGTTTTCTTTAAAACGTCGGCTAGTTTCTTTTACTACAGCAAAAGCCTCCGGCAATAATTCTTTTAAGATACTTTCTATCTCCGAATCTTTTTGTTTTTTAAGTTCATCTACTTCTTTATAAATACCATCTCTTGCAGCAATATTTTCTACAGGCAAGTCTTCGGCCTCTTGCTTTTTATCTTCTATTTGCTTATTTATTGTGGTAAGATGTGTGGCTATTCTAGCTTTAAACTCTTGCGTTTTATTTCGCAATTCATCATTACTAAGCGATTGGTACTGTGCAAAAAATTGATTAATTTTCTGTACTTCGGGAGATATTTTTTTTACGTCTTTTTCGCTTTTACTTCCGCCAAATAGTTTCGATATTATTCCTATCATAAAAAATCAGTATTAGTGGGTATTGTACAATGTCGTTAAATTAGTGGTTATTGCATTGTCAAATATGGTGCTTAAATAATTAAAAAGCCAAATTGACAGCCCCTTTTAAGGGATTGCAAATGTACGAATTTGTTGAGAAGTTTAGGGACTTGCTCCCTAATGACAGTTACACATTAACAAAACATCCATTTTGGCAAATTATTAACTAACTTTTGTAAATTATTAGTATAAATAAAAAACACTTAAAATGAATAACAACAAAACCTTGGCTGCTTTAATTATGGTATTACCTATTTTCCTGTATACCGCTTGTAATAGTAACGAAATTGGCGAAAGTAAAGATGTAGCACAAGAAAAAATTTATCAAGATTATAGTGTTACTTACAATGAAGGAAATACTACTGCCGAAATTTTTTGCCAATACCGTTTTGGCGGCAAAAATGGCACAACCTTAGTTTTAAATACGCCAAGTATGGTAAGTTTTGATGGCGAAAAATTAAATGTTGATAGCAATAAATTAAGTGGAGCATATTACAAAACATCTAAACCCATTGATAATTTTTGGGGCAGCCATAAATTTTTATTTACTAACGTAGATAAAAAGCAATACGAAAACAGTTTTTCGTTTGATAGTTTTAAAGTGAATTTTCCTGCAAGTGCTGCAAAAAATAAACCATTTCAAATTAGTTTTGAAACATCTGCATTGGGTGAAAATGATTATGTACAAATAAACACCGTTAATAGCGATAGTAGTTTTTCTATTACCAACAAAGGCAATAGCGTAATCATTCCCATTGAAGAACTAAAACGCCAAAATAAAAGTGATGTACAATTAGAAGCTCATTTGTTTAGAAACATTCCGTTACAACAAAATACTTCTGAAGGAGGAAAAATGTATTTAAGCTATTCGCTAAAACCAGTAAAAGTTAGTTTGCAGTAACAACCTCACCCCAACCCCTCTCCTAAGGTAGAGGGAACTATAAGTGGCTGTGTTAAACTTTAAGCGATATTATAAATGTTTAGTGTGGAGAAATAGCTATTAAACTTTGCTTTGCAGTTTATTAAACCTTTGCATAATTACAATTATAAAAACGAAAATAACTATAGATAAACTGGCAGTTATCCAATTATTACTAAAATATTGATTTACTATTCTTTTATCATTTATTAAAAATAATGGCAAGCCTGCTAATGCTACAGATGCTCCCAAACTTAGTGCTGTAGCTGTTGCTGGATAAATAGGTAAGCTACGGCTCATTAATAAAAGCGTAATAGGTACACTACTTTGTAAGCAGGCAATACCAAATGCTAGTGCATAAATATTTTGTTTTCCAAACTGAAAAAGTATAAGTGCAAGTGGTAACGTAATGTACACAAATTTTTTTCAACCAATTTTATCGGCAATAAAACCACCAATAATTTTTCCTAAAAAAGCACTGATGCCAATTATTAAAAGTCCATCGCTGTATTGTTGTGCTATATGGTTTATAATATCAAAAATAAACGACCTAAAACACATTATTAAAAGTAAGCCAAGCATTATATAATCATGCCCATCTAACTGGCTTTGCTTATTTTTTTGTATGTGGTAAGATGGAAGAGTAGAACGTAAGATTAAAAATGATACAACCAAAACTAGCAACCCAATAAAAATTAATGGAGTTAAGCTATATTGCCCAAAAATGCCACCCAATGTTAAACCAAAAACACCCGGTGCAGTAAATAAACCAAGTGGACCAACTTTATCTTCATTTACCTGTAAACAAACAGTACCGCCAGTTACATGCACAAATGCAGAAGCTATGCCGCTAAAAATTATTCCAACTTCGGCAGTAATAAAAAAAGCTATAATACTTAATGGCAGTAAAAATAAAGATGCTTTTGCAAAAGGTTTTATTTGCTGTTTATTATCTAACCAAAAGCCAATGGGCAATTGCCCTCCAAAAGCAATAATGCTATAAATAAGTAGGTAAAGTATAGTGTTAGATGATGAATTATTAAACGTATAATTTGCTAACATAAAGCCTGCGGCAAAATCGTTTAAACCGTGGAGAATACCCCAAAGAATGGGTTGAGCATTGAATACTGAATATTGAGTATTGAATATTTTTTTCATTGCAGCGTTTACATTGAATTAATAATTATTCCTATTCCATAGCTAACCCCATTGGCTAAAACCCCAGCTAGCAACGCCTTTTTCCAACTACAATTTAATAAAAAATAAAAACCAATACTTTCAACTAATGCTACCCCAACCTCTAAAAAATTTAAATTCATTTTTGTATAAAAAAGCAATACATGCAATACTGGCCAAGTAAATAAATTTAGTAAAAAGGCAATTAACAAAGCGTATTTTTTATCTTGCCTAAATATAAAAAAAACAATAGGTAACTCAATTACAAGTGTTAATAAAAAATAGTTCCAAACACCCATTACTTATTTTTATTTTTCCTTTTTATAAAAAAATAAATTAGTGCTATAATTGCAGCAATGGGAAGAATTATAAACAGAAGCCCAATAGAAAATAAGCTGCCAATACTAGGACCATCTAAAAAAGTTAATAACCATTTCATTCGCCTTTATTTTTATTATTTTTTCTCCAAAAAAAAATAGCTGCCAATGTACCAATGGCAAACACAGCAACTAGCACTAACGGTAAAATATTATTAAATCCAAGTAATCCCGGCTCCTTTATGGGTATATCTAAAAAAAATGTAGGCATAAAATTAGTTTAAGCATTTAAAGAGTTTTAAAAATACACTTTTTCAATAAAGGGTTGTTAAATATTTTACAACTCTTTTTGCCATTCATCAAAATCTCATTTTCAATAATTTTTATAGTATATTTTTACACGAAACTTTTAGTAAACCAACAACTAACTAATGCAAAAACTTTTAGCCGTTTTAATTCTTGCTTTTTTTTCTACACTTGCACATGCACAAATAAAAGGTGTAATTACTGATAGTGCTACCAAAAAAGGAATTGATAAAGCAGTGATTGGGTTAGTTATTAAAATTAACCCAACTGATACAACCTACCATTTTGCTGATGAAAACGGAAAGTTTAGTATTGAGCCAGTTCCATCATCAAGTTTTTCAATTGTAATAAGGAATATGGGATTTAACCCTGTGGCAAAATATATACCCAATACAACTCCACAAAAAATGATTGATTTAGGTAAAATTGAATTAATAAACCGTGGTATTTTAATGGATGAAGTAGTGGTAGTTGGTGCACCCATTGTGGTTAAAGAAGATACTGTGGAATATAGAGCAGATGCCTTTAAAGTAAAAGAAGGTGCAGTAGTGGAGGATTTATTAAAGAAATTACCAGGCATACAAGTTGATAAAGATGGCAATGTAAAAGCACAAGGAAAAAATGTAACAAAAGTTAGAGTAAATGGTAAAGATTTTTTTGGTGGAGATGTAAAGACGGCTACAAAAGAATTACCTGCAAACTTAGTAGATAAAATTCAAATAATTGATGACTATGGTGATCAATCTACCGTTAGTGGAATTAAAGATGGTGATGCAGAAAAGGTATTAAACATACAATTAAAAAAAGATAAAAATAAAGGTTTTTTTGGCAGAGTAACTGTTGGTGGCGGTACCGAAGACCGCTATCAGGCTTCTTTTAATGGAAATTATTTTAACAATAACAAACAAATATCGTTGTTTGCAAATAGCAATAATACTAACTCCTCTCTATTTAATTTTGGCAATTTTGGTGGTAACCGTGGTATGGGTAATATGATGAAACAAGGGCAAAGTATGATGGCTGATATGGGTGGAGCTAGTGGAATGATGAATGCTATGAATTGTGGCGATAGAAGTTTTATTAGTGGCAATCAAAATAGTAATAGTGGTATTACAACATCAAACTCGGTAGGGTTAAATTTTAGAGATCAATGGGGAAAGCGTATAAACGTATACGGCAGCTATTCGTACAGTCGTAGAAATAATGCGGCACTCACTTTTTCTTCACAACAAAATATTTTTACCGATACAAGTTTTTTAAATAATCAAGATAATACCTCTACTACCATTGGCAATAATCATCGTATATTTTTTAATGTTGAGTACCAAATAGATAGTTTTAATTACATAAAAGTTAGCCCTAGCCTTAGTTTTAGCACAAACGAAGGCGATAGTAAAGGACTTTTTGATTACTTCCAACAAACCAAAAACTCATCTGTTAAAACAAGCGATGGTATAAATAACAATACATCTAGCACTACCACACCCAACATAAGTGGTACTATTTTATATAATCATAAGTTTAGAAAAAGAGGAAGAAATTTTTCGGCAAATTTAAGTTTAGGCAACTCAAAATCCGAGAGTGAGCAGGATACAAAAAATATCACTAATAGATATGTGAACCCAATAGGAACATTAAATCAACTCCAATTTTTAGATCAAATAAATAACAACCACAATTACGGTATACGTTTTACCTATAGTGAACCCTTAACTAAAACAAAAAATTTAGATTTTAGTTACTCTCATAATTTAAATTATAGCAGAAATAATAAAAAAACCTTCGATGTAAATCCATCTAACAATATAAAAACATTTAATAATTTTTTAAGTAACGATTACGAAAATAATTTTTACAACAACCGTGTAGGTTTATCGCTACGTACCATCTTAAAAAAATATAATTACACCTTAGGACTTAGTTTTCAACCAGTAAATTTACAAGGCAATTCTATTACAAAAGATAGTGCATATAAAACTATAAAACGAGTAAATATTTTTCCGATAGCAAGGTTTGCATACAACTTTAGTCGTAGCAAAACACTTAACATAAATTATACTGGAAACGCTACCCAGCCTACATTTACACAATTACAAGATGTATTGGATATTAGCAATAGGCAATATGCCAGCGTTGGTAATCCTAATTTAAAACCCTCTATTAATAACAATATTAATTTATCGTATAATAATTTTAATTTCATTAGTGGTAAAGTATTATTTACTAACCTTACTTTAAGTACCATAAAAAATCAAATTGTAAATAATACCACACAAATAGATAATACTGGAGCTCAGTTAACTAAGCCCAAAAACGTAAATGGTTATTACAACGCATTGGGTTTTTATACCTTTAGCAAGCCTTACAAAAACAGAAAATATGTACTTACCGTAAATGGTAGTTTAAATTATAACCACAATGTAAATTTGGTTAATAGCCAAAAGGTAATTGGTAGCAATTGGGTTGTAAGCCAAGGCGTAACATTTGAATACAATATTAAAGATTGGTTTACCCTTGGTACAGGGTTAGATTATAGCCTTAACGATGTAAAATATAAAAACAATTCATCATCATCTTTACAAAATACCAATAGCAATGCTTGGACCATGAGTAGCAATATAGACATTACCATACCTAAAAACTGGGTTTTAAAGTACGATTTTGATTACACCATAAATAATGGATTGGCAGCTAGCGTAAGTAAAAATTTAGCTATTATGAATGCCAGTGTAGAAAAACAATTGTTTAAAAAGAAAAATGGTATTGTAAGGTTTGCTGCCTTCGATTTGTTTAATCAAAACACCAATATTAGCCGTACTGTAAATGCCAATGCAATTGTAGATACCAGAACCAACCGCCTTACTAGATATTTTATGCTAACTTTTACTTATCGCTTACAAAAATTTGTAGGCAAACAACCTCAAAACAGCGGAATGAGAGGTATGGGAGGGATGAGAACACAAGAAATTAAGGTTCAATAACTTATCAAGCTAAAAAGGGTTTAATTAATATAGGGTGTTTTTACACCCTTTTTTATTACCTTTGCCGCCTTAAAACAAGGCATAATACAATACTATATTTTATGAGTGGTGCATTAAAAGAAGTAAGAAATAGAATAAAATCGGTACAAAGTACCCAACAAATTACCAAAGCAATGAAAATGGTGAGTGCTGCCAAATTGCGTAGAGCACAAGATGCTATTACACAAATGAGGCCTTATGCACAAAAGTTGCAAGAAATGCTTAGCAATATTGTAAGCAATAGCGATGGTGACGTAAATATGGAATTAGCAGCCGAAAGAACGGTAGAAAAAGTAATGATAATTATTGTTACCAGCGATAGAGGTTTGTGTGGTGGGTACAACAGTAATTTAATTAAATTAGCTAAGCAAATTGCTAAAGATAAATATGCTACTCAACTAGCAAAAGGCAATGTTCAGTTTTTACCTATTGGCAAAAAGGGATATGAGCATTTTAGCAAAAATGGTTTTAAAGTAGTAGATAAATTTTGGGATATTTTTACAGGCTTAAGTTTTGATAAAGTACAAGCCGCTGCAAAATATGCAATGGAAGCTTTTGCTAATAAAGATGTAGATGCTGTAGAATTAGTGTATAGCGAATTTAAAAATGCTGCTACACAAGTTTATAGTGCCGAGCAAT
>JANNWD010000159.1:0-2430 GCA_031408315.1 Bacteroidota bacterium | reverse complement strand
AAAGCTCTTTTTCAACTTTGCCAATTTCGGTGGGATCACGGCAAGGCAGTAAGGATTGCGCTGGCCTTCGCCTGACCAATATTCCTGATGATAATCCTCTGCCGGATACCAGATCGCTGGGCCTTCGATGTTTGTGACAATAGGCGCCGGCCAATCGGGCTGAGCGCGGGTGATGCTAGCCTCTGCCTCGGCGCGTTGCACATCGTCCAAAGGGAAAATGGCAGAGCGGTATTGCGTGCCAACGTCGCCGCCCTGACGGTTCAATTGCGTCGGATCGTGCGTGGCAAAAAAGATGTCGAGCAGATCGGCATAGCTGATCATGTTTTCGTCAAACGCAATGCGGATCGCCTCGGCATGGCCGGTGTCGCCGCCGCACACTTGTTTATAGGTCGGATCGACTACATGCCCGCCGAGATAGCCGCTTTCGACGCCCGACACGCCCTGCAACTGGCCAAACACCGCCTCGGTGCACCAGAAACATCCGCCTGCAAAAATTGCTTCAGCCATTTGTGATCCTTTAAGTCGCAGCGACCTTTGCCGCTTCGCGTTTATCTTCCCGGCCGCGCACGACCAGCAGATACATGGCGGGCGTGACGACGCGCGACAAGAGGGTGGACGAAATAAGTCCGCCAATCAGGACGATGGCGAGCGGGCCGTAAAGGCTGCCGCCGAACAAAGCGAGCGGGAGCAGGCCGCCGATGGCAGTCACAGAGGTGAGTAGCACAGGCAAGAACCGCACCTCGCCCGCTTGCTCAATCGCTTCGCGCAGACCCAGCCCGCGTTCCCGCAATTGCGACGTGAAATCGACGAGCAGGATTGAGTTTTTGATCTCGATCCCGATCAACGCGACAAAGCCGATGACGGCGAGGAATGACATGTTGTTACCCGTGACCAGTAATCCGATCAGCCCGCCGAATGTGCCAAGCGGAATGACCCCTGCGACCACCAACGCCTCCCGAAACTCGCCAAATTCGGCGACGAGAATGCCAAAGATGATGAAGAGCGCGATCAACACGATGGGGCCAAACCCGCTGAACGTTTCACGGACTTTTTCTGCCTCGCCGCCGACACGGATGGAATATCCTGTTGGCAGTTTCAACTTATCAAGCCGCGCTTGCGCATCTTGCGCCACTTTGCCGGTCACGGCGCCCGGCTTCAGCTGCGTTGTGATTTCGACCACACGTTCCAGATTGCGGCGCTTAATCAATGGCGGGACAGAAACGAGTTGCGGATCGGTGATCTCCGATAGCGAAACTGCTGCACCGCTGCGCGTTGGCACATAGATGGAATCGAGCGCTGATACTGGCTGGTTATTCTCTAGCGGCAGGCGAACGGTCACAGGATAGCTATCGCCTTCGCTATCGCGGTAAAGCCCAGCGCGCTCGCCAGATAAGGCCAAACGAATGGTCCTGCGCGGCGACCCGGCGGGGATGTCGAGCAACGCGGCCTTGGCATCGTCAATCCGCATATCGAGGTCAATCCGGTCGGTCGCCACAGGGTTCACGACATCGCGTGTGCCTGGGGTGTCGTGCAGGATTTTCTGCATCTTGGCCGCAAGCTGCTTCAGCACCGAAAGCTCTGGCCCAACCACGCGAAACTCGATGGGGGCGTTTATCGGCGCACCGTTTTGAAAGAGCACCAGCTTGATCCGCGCGCCGCTGATCCCGTCAAACTTCTCGCGCAGCTGGTCGACCATGCGATAGCTTTCCTCGCCGCGCCATTTGTCCATAATCGCCAGAATTTCGCCTGATGTGCTAGTTTCGGCGCTGTCGAACACGTTGTAGAAAACTGACGGGTTGTGCCGCCCGACATTTTCCGCGCGGATTTTGATCGAAGGTTCTTTCGCCAATATGTCCGCGACCTGCCGGACGATGCGGCCAGTCCCTTCCAGGCTGGTTCCTTGTTCAGCATCGATCTGAACACGGAAATAGCTGGCATCGGCATTGGGGAACAGGCCAAAGCCGAGGATGGGGACCAACGCAAAAGCCGACAATGTCAGCGCCAGCGCGCCCCAGACAAAGCGGCGCGGCATTTCGAGTGCCTTATGCAAAATCGGGCTATAGAAATGGTCGATGTTGCGCATCAACCAGCGGAGCACCGGATTGCCATGTTCATCGGCATCGCGCTTTAATAACCGGCTGGCGAGGAACGGGATGATCGTCAGCGAGATGATCAGCGAGGCGACCACGGTAAAGATAATAGTCGAGATAAAGCTTTGTGTAAATTTCCCGGCACCCTCTGGCAGGAATAGCATCGGGAAAAAGGCGAAAACCAATACGCCGGTGGAGCCGAGCACTGCGACGCGGATTTCTTTGGTTCCGTCAATTGCGGCCTGAATGCGATCTTTACCCATTCGTAGATGCCGCGCGATGTTTTCGATCACCACGATGCTGTCATCAACCAGCAGGCCGAGCGACAGGATGAATCCCG
>JANNWD010000158.1:0-13959 GCA_031408315.1 Bacteroidota bacterium | reverse complement strand
AATAATTTTATAATAGCATCTGTTGCTGCTACGCCACTACTAAAAGCTAAACCAAATTTTGCATTTTCTATTTCTGCATAAGCATCTTCTAGTGCTTTACGGGTGGGGTTTTGGCTTCGGGCATATTCATATCCTTTATGTTGTGCTGGCGCTTCTTGTACATAGGTACTTGTTTGGTAAATAGGCGTCATTATTGCACCTGTACTTGGGTCGGGTGTGGAGCCTGCATGTATATATTTTGTTGCTTTTTTCATTGTTTTAAATTTATGCAAAGGTGCAGTTTTTAATTTTAAAAATACCTTGTAGAGAGTATTTAATGTATTGCTTTAACATTTACTTTTACTAAAAATTATACAATATGAAAAAGCTTATTGCAATATCTATTTTTACCTTTTTATTTATTTGCAGCTTTGCACAAGATTGCGACAATATTGTAGTTAACTTAAAAAAAGGAACTATAAATAAATTAAAACCCATAGCAACGCAAGAAGAAGTAAAAGCCGCTTTGCCTTGCAGCACTGGGGATACTGAGGAGGGTGGCGAATTTAATTGTGGCGGCGGTGTATTTTTTTTAGATAATGATTTCTTTTTTTATACTGATACTGATTATGTTGAAATAAGAAAAAAATTCAAGGGGAAATTGTCTATACCTGTGTTAGGGTTAACAAAAGCAGCTGCAACTGCAAAACTTAAAATGGGTAAAGCCATACGTATTGAAAAACAAGCGGATGGAAGAGAAGATATTTTTTTTAAAACTACATACGGTTGCCTAAGGTTAGAATTAGCAAAAGGAAAAGTTGTAACAGTAGCTATACATGCTTCAAAAGCAAAAGATATAGAACTTTGTTTATAAGAACTGGGCTGCAGTTATATATCGCCAATCGTAATTATTAGCAGCATGTGCATTACTTGCTTCGGTTTTTTTAGTTAGTATTTTGGGAGATAATATTTTTTCATCAACTAGCTTTTGTTTAGATGACTTACTAAAATCTTCAAACTGTTTTGTTTGCATCCAAGCTTTTTGTGGAGGCTCAAAGCCTACTTTATTTTTTCGCCAAGTAATATCGGTAGGTAATTTTTTTTCTACTAATTTCCTTAAAATCCATTTGGTAAAACCATCATGTATTTTTAACGTAGATGGTAATGCAAAAACAAACTCTACCAGCTCATGCGATAAATAAGGCAGCCTAACCTCTACACCATGTGCCATACTATTTCTATCGGCAAAGCGTAGCAATTCTTCTAAGCCTATTTCCGTAATATTAAAATGCAAAATATCGTTAAGCTTAGTTATAATAGGTCGGTGTATTCCATCCCATTGGTGGCCAATTAAATGGTGTAAAAAATCTGGGTGAATATCGGGATGTGAAGCTGTTTTTTTGTAATCTTTTCTTTCTAATAAAAGGGCGGCTTGTGCTGGTAAAAATGCCGCTAAATGATTTTTTATGCCCCAAGTAAAAGGTTGATTGTTTTTACGAAACTGTTTAATGTGCTTTATGTTTTCTCCAAGCTTATGCCTGCTTAATACCTCTTGCAAAAACCAATGAATATATTTAGGGTAACCAGCAAAAATTTCATCAGCACCTTGCCCATCTAATAAAACGGTTACGTTATTTTTTTTTGCTAATTCAAACACTTTGTATTGTGCAAAAATACTTGATGAATTAAATGGCTCTTCTTGATGGTAACAAAGCTTTTCAAAATCATTTACTAAATCATCTGCCGTAGGCGTAATGCTAAAATTCTGTAAACTAAATTGGCTTGTTACTTTTTGTATAAAACTATTTTCGTCTTTTTCAAACTGCGGAAATGTAGCCGAAAATGTTTTTAAATTTATTTTTTTACTAGCCAAATAGGCGGCAATAGTCGAGCTATCTAAGCCGCCACTAAGGCTTGTGCCAATAGCAACATCGCTTCTTAATTTTTTTTGGATAGATGAGCCTAATAAAAAATCAATTTTTTCAATAGCATCCTCAACGCTACAATCAATTTTACTTTCTTTATTTAATTTCCAATATTGGTTTATTTTGTATTTAAAGGGCTGTAGTTCAAAAAGCAAATAATGTGCAGGTGCTAAAGCATAAATATTTTCGTAGTACGTTACTTCTTTATCGCTTGGGTTTTGTACTTGCCCAAGCGTTAAATAATTTAGTAGCATTTTTTTACTCACCTCTTTTTCAATACCAATTGCCCATAAAGCCTTCATTTCACTAGCAAAAACAAAATGTTCATCATCTTCGTAATAATAAAATGGTTTTTCGCCAAAGCGATCTCTTGCACAAAAAAGTTGTTGCTCTTTATTATCCCAAATGGCAAAAGCAAACATACCATCAAAATGTTGTACACATCGCTTACCCCAAAAATCGAATGCGGCTACAATAACTTCGGTATCTGTTTTGCTAAAAAAAGTATATCCTTTCCCTACTAAATATTCTTTTACTTCTACATAATTATAAATTTCACCATTGTGTATAATAGTGTATCTGCTCATACATTGCATGGGTTGATTGCCTTTATCGCTTAAATCGATTATAGAAAGACGGCGATGCCCCAGTAAAACTGTATTATATTCATTTACCCAGTGCCCATCGCCATTTGGGCCTCGGTGGGCAATGGCATCTGTCATTTTTTTTATATGACTTAGAGCAATATTTTTTTTAGAAATTATTCCGGCAATGCCACACATATTGTAAATATCTACAAAAAAAATGAAGTAAATTAAGCTAAATGAAAAATGTGTATTTATTGTAGACTAAAGGGCATATTTACTTTTATATTATCCCAAGCAATTATTAAATTAATGCCTGTTATTGATTTTTCAAAAGCCATTGTAAAAGCGTCTAATACTTCTGTATTTTTTTGAATAGGTACTTCAATACGGGCTACATCTTTTTTTGCATCGTAGGTAAATGATCCCCAAGCATCTAAATCTTTATTAAATATAATTGTCCATTTATCGGTATAGGGTACACAGTATATAGTGTACTTGCCTTTTTTTAATTTGGCATTACCAATTTTTACATTTTGAAAAAATTCAATTTCCGTAGCTTCATTTGCTCCCAAACGCCATACCCTGCCATATTCAATTAATTCGCCAAAAACTACTCTGCCATTTTTTTGAGGGCGGCTATAAATTACTCTTGCTACCAATGGCTCGGTAACAGTGCCTTGCATTTTTTGTATAGGATAGCCAACAGGATAATAACTCATATCCATTGGCGATTTATCTACTGGCGGTAATTTGGTTTGTGCAGAACCTGTACAACAAAATAGGAAAGCCGCTAAGGCTAAAAAAAGTTGCTTCATAAAAATCGATTTGTAACTAAATATAAAATTAAGTGTTTAATAACTGGTTTAATTTGTTTTGGGCAAATTCTTTTATATCTGCAATAAAAATGTGGTATTGTTGTTCAATAATTTCTTTATTTGCACAAAATAAGTCAAACGCAATTTGGCTTTCGGTTAAATATGTCGATCGCCTAACTACACCCCCAAAGCTTTTTTCAATTCCCCATTCGTATTGATAATTAAATAAACAATTTTGCTGCTTCATATAAGCCAACAGTTGTAAAAATTTTTCGGGCAAGTAGGCTATATTATTTTCTAATGTTTGATAAGTTTTGCTACAAAAAACTTCTAAATCGGCGTTGCTAGCAAATTGTGCTTTATCGTTGGCTAAAAAATAATCATACGTAACATCTACAAAAGCACCTGCATATAATCTGTAATGTGGAGCATAAATTTTTTTTATTTCTTTTGTAGCTAAGTGATTATCGGTAAATTCATCAATGGCTCGGTGTAGCTTTATACCAATTAAAATAGGTGGTGGATAATCGTATTGCTTTTTGCCCTTTACATAATCGCTTATCATATTACCAACCAGTACATCGGCATTATTAAACGATAAAAAAGCATGAGCCAAATAATTCATAATAAATACCTTTAGCAGGGTATTGTAAATGCTAAAATTGTTTTACAACTTTACTAAATAAAATATATATATTAGTATGAAGTTACTTATAACTGTTACATTATTAAGCATTGTAGGGTTTTTATTTGCACAAACTGATACACCAATTAAAAAAATGCCAGTTACTGTTTTTAAAGACGGCAAAGCAGTTGGTGTAAAATTGGTAAGCCCAAATGCAGATAGTAGCAATTTTACAGATAGTGATAAAACAATAAAAGTAAAACATTTAACTGTTGTCAAAAATTACCCTAATTGGCACAGCAATATGACTTTTTTTGAAAAATGTAAATATTGGGTGATGTGGTTTAAATACGAACATAAATTTATGTTTTGGACGTTACTTGTTTTACTAAGCTGTGGGGTATTAAAAATGATGCTTAAATTATTTAGTAGATAAATTCTTTATAAAAAAATTATCTTTGTTGCCTAAATTTACTAATTATGGCAAACGGACCAGTTTCAAATTTTATAGAACATCATTACAGGCATTTTAACGCAGCCGCTTTAATGGATGCAGCTAAGGGCTATGTAACGCATTTAGATGAAGGCGGAAAAATGATGATAACCCTTGCTGGAGCCATGAGTACAGCAGAGCTTGGCTTAAGCCTTGCCGAAATGATTAGACAAGATAAAGTAGCTATTATAAGTTGTACTGGTGCAAATTTAGAAGAAGATATTATGAACTTAGTGGCCCACAGTCATTATAAAAGAGTGCCTAATTATAGAGATTTAAGCCCACAAGAAGAATGGGATTTATTAGAAAATCATTACAATAGAGTAACCGATACTTGCATACCAGAAGAAGAAGCTTTTAGACGTTTGCAACAGCATATTGAAAAAATTTGGAAAGATGCAGATGCAAAGGGAGAACGTTATTTCCCTCATGAGTATATGTACAAAATGTTGTTGAGTGGTGTTTTAGAGCAATACTACGAAATAGATCCAAAAAATAGTTGGATGTTGGCGGCTGCAAAAAAAAATATACCAATTGTAGTACCTGGTTGGGAAGATAGTACCATGGGGAATATTTTTGCTAGCTATATTATTAAAAATGAAATGAAGGCAACCACCATGAAAAGTGGTATTGAATATATGGTGTGGTTGGCCGATTGGTATAGAAATAATTCATCCGGTAAGGGTGTAGGTTTTTTTCAAATTGGTGGCGGTATAGCTGGCGATTTTCCTATTTGTGTTGTGCCAATGATGTATCAAGATTTGGAATGGCATGATGTACCTTTTTGGAGTTACTTTTGCCAAATAAGTGATAGTACAACCAGTTATGGAAGTTACAGTGGTGCTGTACCTAACGAAAAAATTACTTGGGGTAAATTAGATATTACCACTCCAAAATTTATTGTAGAAAGCGATGCTACTATTGTAGCTCCGTTGATATTTGCTTGGGTTTTAGGATGGTAAAGATAAACAAAATATAAAAATTGTAGAAAAGTTACAATATTGAGTTAGCGTTTTCGTTAAACGTAAATACTCTTAAATTTCTAACAATGAAGCAATTAGATAAAAAATTTTTAATATATTATTATCAGGAAATGGTAGATGATTTATTTGAAATTTTTGATACTTTTTTACTTGAAACGCCTAAAGAGATAAAAAGTATAAAACAATGTCTATCAATTAACGATTTTGAAACGGCAGCAGATATAGCACACAAAATTATTCCCTCTTTTACAAGTATTGGGATACCAAAATTATCGGATGAGTTAAAAGAAATTGAAAGTAAAATTAATCCACCAAATAGCGTATTAGTAAAACTGTTGTTAGATGATTTCGATTCCGAATTTCAAAAGTATATGCCAGCAATATTGGTAGAACATCGCCGGTTAAAACATAATCAAATTATTTAATTTTTATAGAAACGTCTTTTCCCACTGTTATACTAAAGTTTGATGTATTGTTTTGCCCTGCGGATTCTTTAATTTCTTTGTGTGTATACCTATTACTTTCGGCCGAAAACCTACAATAAAACGATTTGAAATTATGCGTTAACTCCAATTGATTTCCCCAATAAAACACCGCACTTTTATCTACATCAAAATATGCAGCATTAAAATTATTGTTGCCAAACCCAACCGATGATTTAATACCGAAATCATTTTTACCTTTTGTAAATTCGTAACTAATACCAGTATTATTATAAACCGAACCTTTATAAGCATTAATATCTGCCACCCATTCGGTAAACCCATTTAATTTTTTATAAATAGGATGTGTTAAACTAATTGATAGCTCTTTAGTACTTGGCGAACCTATTTGATTAAAATAATAATAGGCCATTGCCCTTACTTTACACTCTAGTTTTTTAAAAGTATTTGAATAGCCAATTTCAATATCTTGCTCATCATAAAAAACATTTTTACTATAAAACTCTTTAGGTAAATTTTTGGGTATAAGGTTAAGATTACAAGCTAAATTTATGTAAAAGCCTTTATACCCAATATTAATTGCAGGTTGAGAAACATCGTTACTACCAAATAATATGCTACGCCATAAATAATGCCTTAAATAATTTACCTCTGCATTAATAGTAACTACTTTATTTGTATTACTGGGATCTAAAAAATTTGTAGTTGTATCTGTTTGAGCAAAACACACATTAATATTTGCAGCAAGTAAAATTAAAAATAATCTTGTTAAAAAAAATTTACGTTTCATTGTAGTATTTCTTAAGTATTTTAAATAGGTTATCAGGACTAAAAGGTTTGCTTATATAGTTTGTAAAACCATTATTTAATAATTTTTGTTGCGTATCTACAGATGCATTTGCAGTAAGTGCTACAATAGGAATTGTACTAATTTTATTGTTCATTTTTCTTATTTCTGAAGTAGCTTCTTCGCCATCCATTTCTGGCATATGTAAATCCATTAGCACCAAATCAAAATCTTCTTTAGCTAATAACGCTAAAGCTTCCTTTCCATTGCCTACAATTTTAAAATTTACACTCCATTTCTCTAAAAACCGTTTTATAACTAATACGTTTATACTATTATCTTCTGCAACAAGCACTTTCATACCATTTAAAATACTTTTATCTTTTTTGATAGAGTTGCTAGATTGAATGGCTTTTTCTGTATCAATAAAGGCATGTGATTCAAAAGTTAAATAAAAAGTAAACTCGGTGCCAATTCCATAATCACTTTTCATTTGTATATTTCCACCTTGCATTTCAATTAGCTTTTTGCTAATTACTAAACCTAATCCTGTTCCACCAAACTGGGTAGAAATACTTTTATTTGCCTGTGAAAAACCCTGAAATATCTTTTCTTTTTCTTCTTCCTTTATACCTATTCCTGTATCTTTTACAGAAAACTCAATGGTATTACTATTAGTTGTTTTTGATAATAAGCGATAGCTTAACGTAACACTGCCTTTATTGGTAAACTTAATTGCATTACTTAAAAGATTAGTTAATATTTGACTTAACCTATTACTATCACCGTACACAGAATTTTGGATAGTTTTATCTGGAGTATACTTAAACGTAATATTTTTTTCTTTGGCGGCAATTTTAAAAACATGAAAAACGCTATGGCATAATACATCTAAATTAAAAGACGTAGTGTCAAACTCAACTTTACCAGTTTCTATTTTTGAAAAATCTAAAATATCGGAAATAAGTGAATATAATTGTTTTGATGAAGTGCCTAAAATATCAACGTATTCTTTTTGCCTTGGCGTTAAATCCTCATCTTTTAATAAATTAGCAATTCCAATTACACCATTTATTGGGGTTCTAATTTCGTGGCTCATAGTAGATAAAAATTCGCTTTTTGCCTCGGCAGATTGTTCTGCTCTAATTTTTTCTATCGTAGAAGTTTGTATTTTTTCTAATGCAATTTTTAAATTATTTTCCGACTTTTTTCTTTGTTCAATTTCTTTTTGCCACAGTTGATTTTGTTTAAAATGGGTATCAATCAATTTTCCAATCTTGCTCAACTCTGTATCTTTTTTCATGATGTTAGCAATAGGCTCAACATTATTCTTTTCAAGTGCAAGGGTAATTTTTTCTAACGGGTTAAAAAAGTAGTTAAAAAAGTATCTATATAGTACAATAATAACAACACCAACGAAAATAAAATAACAAAGTAGGGCTATTTTTACAAATAGAGTATACGTTTTTATTTCTGGAAGCTCATTTACTACTTTTATTAATTTGGGTGTGCCATTAATACATGGAATAATTTTATAGCAGGTCAAAACTGCATTTGCCTTGTCAACTTTGTTTTGAGGAATATTATTTGTAAAAGGCTCAAAAGAAAATTCGAAATCGGTATTTAAGCTGTGTAGTTGGTTTAAATATGCAGTATCTAATATTTTACCAGCAAGTAAAAAACCTTTAGGCTCTGTTTTTTTTTCATAATCGTTTCCAGGAACAATAGATCCTACATAACCCTCAAAATAAGTTTCTCCATTTTTAAAGCAAAATATATCTATGTTTCTTGGATTAAGTGAATTAAAAAATGAAGATGATGGAGGCGTTATAGTTTTAATTTTATCATCAAATACTTGGTTATATATATTGTTCCCCTTTTCATTTACTATCCATAAAAAACTTGCATTATATAATTGAGTTTTTAAAGGAGCCGTCATATTAGATGTAATCCAAGCTGTGTCTTTTTCTTTTAATGCTTTACATAATTCATCCCAATACGAATCTTCGGTAACATAACTTTTAATTGCACTGTTTTGTAGTAAAAGCAATTTATCTGCCTCATTACCAATATGTTCTAATCGCTTTTCTAACAACAAACTTACTTTGTTAGATATTACCTTTTCTAGCACAAATGCGGAAATACAAAAAAGAATTATACAGATAAGAAGTATAAGCTTAAGACGCTTTTTGGTCTTCATTGCTTTAAAGGTTTTTCAGTAATTAATGAATTAACGACTGTAATATATAATAATTGTGAGTTGATTAAAAGATAATGGCTATTATTTTTCAGAAAAAAGCAGAAATAATAAGCAAAATGTTGAAATAGGTGTAAATAATTGATTTTTAGGCAAAAAGAAAGAGGAAATAAAATTTTACTTTATTTCCTCTTTAGGGTTTAGTATAAAATGATCATAAAATTTTATTAGTGAAAATAAACGTATCTAGTATACACAACTACAATTCCGGTAGAATCAATTTCATCTATAGTTAAAACATTTTCGGTAACTAAATATAAACTGTAGATAATAGAAGAAGAACCAATGGTAATTTTTAAATCATCTTGATTATTTAAAAATGCCCAGCTTCCAGTTGCAACTACATCAGGATTGGCAGCGTTACATTTACTACCTCCCTCTGTTAAAGTATAAGTAGATGGGTTGGTAAAAGAAGCCACATCATCTTTTTTACAAGCAGTTACGCTAGAGGTAATATCAGTCCAAGTTGTTGCTGTAGCTATTCTTGTTTGTTTAGATTCTAACCGCCAACCACCAGTGGTTAATAATTCGGCCTTTGTTTTATTATTGCTGTTTTTACTACACGAAATAAAAACTGTAGCACATAACAAAATTGCAGCTGCAAAAAATACTTTTTTCATTGTTTTACTAAGTTAAAGTACAAATGTACTACAGTTTATCGTGTTGCTGTAGGCAATGGTTTATCCCTTTTAAGCATAGCATCTCTATTGGCCATTGCCCAAGCAGTGTAAAAAATCATTCTTGCTCTTTTTTCAAATAAATCCCAAGTAATTTTATCTACAGTGTCTGTTGTTTTATGATAATCGGCTTTTAACATACCATCATAAAAAAACAATACAGGTATACCTTTACGGGCAAAATTGTAATGATCGCTTCTAAAATAAATACGGTTAGGATCGTTAGGGTCATCAAATTTATAATCTAGTGTAAGGTTGGTGTATTTATTGTTTTCGGCTTCGTTAATAATGGGTAAATCGGTACTAATTTTATCATGCCCAACAACGTACACATAATTCATGGTGTCGTCCATTTTACGTTCTGTATCTATACGCCCAATCATATCTATATTTAAATCAACGGTAGTTTTATCTAAAGGAAAAAAAGGATGATCGCTATAATATTCACTACCCCAAAGTCCTTTTTCTTCGCCACTTACTGTCATAAAAACCATTGTTCTTCTTGGTCCTTTTCCTTCGGCTTTTGCTTTGGCAAATGCCTCGGCCATCATCATTACTGCAACCGTTCCGCTACCATCATCATCGGCACCATAATAAATTTTGTTACCACTTTTTCCTAAATGATCGTAGTGGCCTGTTACAAAAACATACTCATCTTTTTTATCGCTACCTTCTACCAAGCCAACCACATTGCTAGCGTTTACAGTTAAGCGATATTTTTGTATAGCTAAAGATGTTTTAAACTTTTTTTCAAATCCATTTATTTTAAAAGGCTCACTAGCTTTTGCACTAGCTAAATAACTACCAAAATCAAAACTTTCGCCAATCATATTTTTTGCCATGGCATGTGTTAGTATGGCATAGTTTATAGTTTTATCTGTACCACCTCTAGGAAAATAAACATTTGTTTTACTGCTATTGCTTATGGTATTTTGTGTAAAGGTTTCTTGATTGGGGTTGATGATAAAAGCACCCACAGCACCTTTGCTTGCCGCTAAAGCTAACTTTTTACTAAGCCCTGGAAAAGTCCATTCGCTGCTGCGTTTTGCACCATTTACAATATAGTTACCGTCTTTTTTTGGCTCACCCAAAAAGAAAACAACTACTTTGTCTTTTACATCTACATTGGTATAATCGGTATAATTTGGACTTTCAATACCGTAACCAATAAATATAATTTTTTTGCCTTTAAATTTACTGTTTTCGTTGGTGTTGGCAGGGGTAATAAAATCGGTGCCATAGGCTGCCGTGTATTTGCCTAATTTAAGACTGCTACTTATCAAACTATCTTTATACAATGGGTAAAATTGTTGATAGCCTTTTAAATCTTTTACTTGCGTTAATCCAATTTTTTTAAAATGACTTTCGATGTAAGCAGCAGCTTTACGTTGCCCTTCTGTACCCGTCTCTCTACCTTCCATTTCTTCGCCAGCAATAATAGTTAAATGCTTTTTTAAGTTGCTACCGCTGATGATGGAAGCATATTTTGATGCATCATCGGTTTGGGCAAATGAGTTGATGGTTAATGCTAAAGCTGTAAGTAAAAAAGAAAGTTTTTTCATTGTGTTAATTTGAATAATGAAAGTAAATAAAAAACAATAGAAACTGGGTAGGAATTGTATAAGCGGCGAAGATTGAATTTTTTATTAGTTTTTGAGAATAGTTATTTTTTTAAAGTAACTATCATCGTAAGTTTTTAAAACTATGTGGTGCCAATTATTGCTTGGTATGTCTATAGTAAAAATCTCACCTTTTTTGTGATTTTTTACGGCAATTTCAAAATCTTTTGCCATCATATTTTCTACAAACCAATTAGTATCTCCTGTTTGATTTCCATCCATGTTGTATTGTGGAACAAGTTCTAAAAAACTGCTACCAGTATTATATTTAAAAATTATTTCTTGTCGAATACTATCTATTTCTTTTTTAGAAAATTTCTCACCACTAATATATATGTAACTTACTCTAAAAGATAAAACAGAATCAATATTTAATATTTTATAATTATTAGTTTTGAGTTTAAAAATAAATCCAATTTTTTTATTGTAAAGAGATAATAAATTTTTAGTGGTGTCTTTATTAGATTCTATAACAAATAATTTTGCCTTTGTGGTAGGATGTTTATTAATATAGTCTTTGGCTTGCTCAACAGTGTTTATTTTGGATAAAATACTATTAGCAACTTGCCCATTTATTGTAAACTGCAAAGCAAATAGAAAGCATAATAACATAAATTTTCTTAGATAAGATTGGGTAAGATTTACCATAAATTGTTTTGTAGTTTTTAACACCCAATCTTCTTCACCCTTCCCTCATGTCTTCCACCCTCAAAGGCTGTATTCATAAAAATATCTAGCATTTTTTCGGCATCGCCGTCACGTACAAAACGGGCAGGTATGCATATAATATTAGCATCGTTGTGTTTACGGGCAAGCTCTGCAATTTCTTGCTCCCAACAAAGTGCCGCCCTTACGCCTTGGTGTTTGTTGGCGGTAATAGCTACACCGTTAGCACTGCCACAAAGTAATACGCCAAAAGCGGCTTCGCCTGTTTCTACAGAATGGGCAACTGGGTGTGCAAAATCGGGATAATCAACACTATCTTTTGTAAAACAACCAAAATCTTTATAGGCAACGTTTTCTCCTTCTAAAAAAGAAATTAAATCTTCTTTACAATCAAATCCTGCATGATCGCAACCAATGGCAATGGGGAGTTTTAAGTTAAAAGCAAACATATTAATTAGGAGTTATAAGTTAATAATTAGATTACAAAGCTAAAGAATTAGTACATTATCTCATTATCGAATTATCACATTAAATTTAGCTCCATTCTTTTTCTTCCTTGGCTTTTTGTTTTTCTACACGGCTAGTTAAAATAATACTTATCCAATACAATAATAAAAGTGGTATGGCTACTAAAAACTGGCTTGTCCAATCGGGAGATGGTGTAATAATGGCTGCTACCACTAAAATAATTACAAAAGCAAACTTAAAATACTTGCGTAGCATTGTACCATTTATTAAACCAATTTTTGCTAATACAAAAGCTAATATGGGTAATTGAAAAGCAAAAGCACAACCAAGGGTAAGGTTGGTTAAGGTTTCTACATAATCGTTTATAGAAGGCATGTATTTAATAGATTGGCTGGTGCCCATTGTAAACGTAGCTAAAAAATTAAAGGTAAAAGGGGCTAATAAATAATAAGCAAATGCTGCCCCACTAAAAAAACATAGCGATACCCAAAAAATACTACCTCTAGCATATTTAATTTCTTTTGGCGATAAGGCTGGTTTAATAAAACGCCACAACTCCCAAAAAATATAAGGAAAGGCTACAATTACACCGCCAATTAAGGCTACAGAAAGTGCCGATGAAAATGGCCCAGTTACTGTATTATATTGAAAGTCGATGTTAATAGGCGGCATACAAAAAGAATCGCCTAAATACAGCCATTTACCAAAACTGCATAAAGCTTTGTAACTAACAAAACTGTTTTTTGTTGGGGCTAAAATAACATCATCAAAAATAAAATTACGAAAAATAAAAATGGTGATAGCGGCTGCAAACCATACCAATACAGATCGTACTATATGCCAACGCAACTCCTCAATGTGGTCAAAAAAAGTCATCTCTTCTGTTACCGAGCCTTCTTTACCACTACGTATACGTTTAAAAAAAGATTTTCTATCTGAGGTTTGTTCTAACAATGTAATAGTTTGGATTTCAAATGTACTTACTTAAAGTATAGCTAAAAAAATAAACCCCTGTAGAAACAGGGGTCGTTTACCAAAACTAACTGCTTATGAGAAATTCTTAAATTATTTGTAGTTATTATTTATATAAACGCAAAATGAGTGCCAAAGGTTTGCAGCTAAATGTTAAGCTTTTTATAATACCACCTTTTGGCTAAATATTTAACGTAAAAAAAGAACTTATTAGTATTAAGACAATAAAGTATGTTCAAAGTTTATGCCAATAAAAAAAGCGTTCTTATTTTAAGAACGCTTTAACATATTTTAAGAAAATCAGCTTATTTCAAAAATCCTTTAATCATATCCATAATTCCACCACCAGTAGTAGCTTGTTGTTGTGCATTTGTAGCACCGCCAGCCAATTTAGATACAATATCCATAATTCCGCCGCCACCACCTTGCTGGCCACCACCTGTAAACTGGCCAATTAAGTTTTGGAAGCTAAAACCACTATCGCCACTTTGTTGTTGCTGTTGAGCTACTTGTTGGCTTTGGCCGCCTGTTAATGAGTTTAATAAACCATCTAAAGTAAAGCTGCTATTGCTAGGATCGTTAGTTTTATTAATTAATCCACTAATTACATTAGGTATTAAACTTTGTGCAACATTACTAGCTTGCCCACCGCCTAAACCAAAC
>JANNWD010000157.1:0-4854 GCA_031408315.1 Bacteroidota bacterium | reverse complement strand
CAATATCAATTAAAAAAGTAGTATATCTGCGGCTTTCGGGTACAATACCAAGGTGAGATAGTTTTGCTTCATCCATTACATCTACCACATCTACCACACGGCTAGGTTCGTTTACTTTTAGTTTAAACGAATCGGCTAAGTTTACCAACCAGTCTTTTTTATTTTCTTTATCGGCCATTATTTTTACCCCACTACTAAATACGGTGAAAATATTTTGCGGTAAAATATTATATTCTTTTGCTGCAGTATTGTACAATGCATATAGACCATTTAGCGTAGCCGAAAATGATTTTGTAGAAAAATTAATAAAATCGGTATTAACAGAAGTGTCTTTTAAGATAGCAAAGTTGCCTGTTTTTTTTGCGTTTTTTCCAATTTCTAAAATGCTTAGTTTAACACCTTTTGAGCCTACTTCAATACCGGCATAAGTAGGAGTGGGAGCATATTTACGTACCATAGTATTTTGGGCAAATAAAATGGTAGTAGCAACCAGCAAAGCAATGAATAAAATTAATTGCTTGTAAGTGTATTTATTCATCTTAAAAATTTACTTAGTAAAAATACTACATATAATTAAGGCTTTTGGAGTTATGCACAGCTTGTGAAAAAAATGTGGTTAAGGTACATTTTGTAGTGTAATATTTATAGGCTTTATAACATGGTCGGTAATGTTGCCATATTTTCTGTTGTTGAAAAGTGCGACGCCAATGAAGATGCTATTATAACAACTGCTGGTAACCAAAAATCTATTGCATAATCAATTGATATGTTTGGTTGATTAAAAACTAATATTTGTACCTTTGCAATCTTAAAAAAGCTATATGAAAGAAGTATATATTATCTCTGCAGTACGTACACCAATGGGAAGTTTTGGAGGAAGTTTAAAACAATTTGCGGCTACACAATTAGGTGCTATTGCCATAAAAGGTGCACTAGCAAAAGCTGGAGTACTGCCAGAGCTAGTAAATGATGTGTTGATGGGTAGCGTAATACAGGCTAATCTTGGGCAAGCACCTGCAAGGCAAGCAGCAAAATTTGCAGGTTTGCCAAACGAAGTAAATTGTACCACTATAAATAAAGTTTGTGCTAGCGGAATGAAAGCCATTGCACAAGCTGCACAAAGTATACTGTTGGGAGATGCTGATATTGTTGTGGCTGGAGGAATGGAAAGTATGAGTAATGTTCCGTTTTATGCCGATGCTATGCGTTGGGGAAATAAATATGGTAACGCTACTTTAATAGATGGCTTGGCAAAAGATGGCTTAACTGATGTGTATGATGGTAAAGCAATGGGCAATGCTGCTGAGCTTTGTGCAACTACTTGTAATGTTACTAGAGAGGAGCAAGATGCATTTGCAATTGAAAGTTATAAACGTAGCCAAGCAGCAATAAGTAATGGTAAGTTTGATAATGAAATTGTACCAGTAGAAATACCACAACGTAAAGGCGACCCAATTTTATTTGCAAAAGATGAAGAACCATTTAATGTAAAATTTGATAAAATACCAGAGCTTAAAGGTGCTTTTGTAAAAGATGGAACAGTAACAGCAGCCAACGCAAGTACTATGAATGATGGTGCTGCTGCACTAGTTTTAATGAGCAAAGAAAAAGCAGATGAATTAGGTTTAAAACCAATTGCAAAAATTATAGGTTATGCCGATGCTGAGCAAGCTCCAGAATGGTTTACAACAACGCCTGCTATTGCGGTACCAAAAGCGGTTGCCAAAGCTGGATTAACCATGGAAGATATTAGCTATTGGGAATTAAACGAAGCGTTTAGTGTGGTTGGCATAGAAAATAGCCGCCGTTTAAAACTAGACCCTAGTAAAGTAAATGTAAATGGTGGTGCAGTTTCGTTAGGGCATCCGTTAGGGTGTAGTGGTGCAAGAATCATTGTAACACTTATAAATGTACTAAAGCAAAACAATGCTAAATACGGTGCTGCTGGTATTTGTAATGGCGGTGGTGGGGCTAGTGCAATGGTTATTGAGAATGTGTAAATAGGTAGGTTTTTTCTTTAAATTTAATTTGTAAGAAACTAAAATCTTCGAAATACTCTACCCACTCAAAAGCCAATTTTACCAAGTTGTGTTAATTGTATTTTATTTTTTTGCTTAACCTTGCATATTAAAATTACATAAATGAAAAAACTATTTTTATTGCTTTTAGTATTTGCAACAATTTGTGCAAATGCACAACCAGCCTTAGTTTACAACTCTTATCCCAAAACAATTAACGTAACGGACAGTGCCGAAATGGAAATTGTACCCGATGAAATTTATGTAAATGTAGAGTTAAGAGAAGTAAAAAAGAAAGGAGAAACTAAGCTAGAATTAGAAAAGATAAAACAAGATTTTTTGCAAAAATGTCAAACGGTTGGTATTGCAGATTCTATGATTAGCATTGCCAGCTACGAAGGCAGCAACTACAGCTATTGGGCTTGGAGAAAAAGAAAAAAAGACCCAGAGCTATACTCCAATATTTCTTATCAAATAAAATTTAAAGACAGTAAAAAAATGGATGCATTAATTGATGTGTTGGATGATGATGTAACCAGTAATTTTCAGGTAGTAAAAGTATCGCATAGTAAAATAACCGAGTACCGAAAGCAATTAAAAATACAAGCAATAAAAGCAGCTAAGGAAAAAGGGGTTTATTTGACAGAAGCTATCAACGAAAAATTAGGCGAAGCCATTACCATTGTTGAGCCTAACGAAACGGATTTATCAAATATGGTTAGTGGCGGACTAAGGGGTTCAAATCAAAGTGTTTACTCAAATAGTTTTAGCAAAGAAAAAAATTTTGAAAGTGGTGGTTTTGGAGTTGATTTTAAAAAATTCAAACTGAGATATGAGGTGAATATGGTCTTTGCACTTAAATAGTTTTTAATAAATATCTCTATTTTTTTATTGATTTTTGCTAAAATTTGTTACACTTTTTAATCATTTATACTGATTAAAATTCACAGTTTGTATAACCTACTCAACATAGTTAGAAGTAAGAATATCTATAATATGCACAAGGATGAATATTTTTTTGAATAATCCTTATGTTGAGAAGCAAACTAAAGATGACTAATAGGAATTTCGTAAAGGAGTTAAGCGTTTTTGCTTTAGAATAAATGAGTTTTAGAAAATATTTTTATCTAAACTATGCTAATTAGATTTCATCCAAAATTTTATTGCAAAAAATATAAAAACTCCAGATATTATTGTAGCCATAATACTTAACCCATACCTGCCTTGGGTTTTATCAGCATCCATCGAAGTAAAAATTCTAATTGTTTCCTTTACAGAACCATAACTTAATAGTGAGAATAGTATTGCAAGTCCAGTATTTTTACTCATTATTTATAAATTTTTTAATTTTTAGTATTTAACCATAAACCATCCAAAAATAAATAAACAACCAGGCTCCTATAAATGCACAACCTGTATAAAAGCTTATAAGGTGTTGCCTTAAGTTTTTTGTAATAAATAATTTATATAAAACCCACAATGTAAAAGCAATAATTAATAATATTCCTGCATAAATTCTCATAATTGTACAATTGAAAATTTTACCCCATCTTATCCTCCAGCTCCATTACCTTTTCAAACACCGTTTCGTACTCACCATTTAAAATTGTTAGTTCCAACACAGCATCATTGTAAGCTTTTTCGGTAACTACAAATTTGGTACGGTCGGCTAAAATATCGGGTTGCCCAAGTTTCGTTTCCAAATCGGCTTTAGTTTTAGTAACAACTGCAATATTTTCTTCTAATTGGGTAAAACGGTTTTTATGTTTTTGTAGTTCTTTTTTAAGCTCTTTATCTATGGGTTGTATATTTTGGTGTTTTGGGTTTACGGTTTGGGCAACTTCTACAGCTTTTTCAACTCTTTCAACCTTTTCAACTTTTTCAACTTTTTTATCATTGCCAATACCACTAGCCGCTTGCCTTTCTTTCCACTCCATCCATTCATCGTAGCCGCCATTAAATTCTTTAATTTCGTAGTTATCTATTTCCCAAATTTTGTTGGCGGTTTTGCTTACAAAATATCTATCATGGCTAACCAAAATAAAACTACCCTCATACTTATTTAATGCTTCTACCAACAACTCTACCGAGTGCATATCTAAGTGATTAGTAGGCTCATCTAACAATAAAAAATTGGCTTTACTAACAATCGTTTTTGCCAAGGCAACTCTGGCTTTTTCACCACCACTTAATACTTTTATTTTTTTATCAATATCATCTCCACCAAATAAAAAACACCCCATTAATGTACGTAGCTCTAAAGTAGTTTTACCGCTACCAGCTCTTTCCATTTCTTCTAAAATAGGGTTTTCAATATTTAATGCTTCTAATTGGTGCTGTGCATAAAAAGCGTCTACTACATTATGTCCCCAAGTACGTTCTCCTCCTTCAAAAGGCTCTACACCTGCCACAATTCTCAATAATGTACTTTTCCCTTTTCCGTTTGCACCAATCAAAGCAATTTTATCGCCACGGCTAATTTCGGCACCAGTGTTTTCTACAATTTTTGTGGTAGCAAAACTTTTGCTAATATCTTTTACTGTACATAAAACTTTGCCTGGTTGTTTATCTATACTAAAATTAATTTTTATGTTTGGTCGTTCCAAATTGGTATCTTCTATACGTTCAATTTTATCCAGCTTTTTAATAATACTTTGTGCCATAGCCGCTTTGCTGGCTTTGGCTTTAAAACGTTCTACCACTCTTTCTTGTTGGCGTATATAATCTTGCTGGTTTTCAAAGGCACGTTTTTGCATTTCAATACGTACTGCTTTTTCTGTTTGGTAGTAGGTGTAATTACCGCTATAAATATGTAATTCGCCTTGGTAAATTTCTA
>JANNWD010000156.1:0-3966 GCA_031408315.1 Bacteroidota bacterium | reverse complement strand
GAAAAAGTTTATCCCATACCTGCCTAACCTATGCGTTTTCTCGCCGATGAAAATTTTCCAGGCGGTGCCGTAGCAGCATTACGATCGAATGGATATGATGTCGAGTGGATTCGCACATTATCACCAGGAATTTCCGATCCTGAAGTGCTAAAGTTTGCCCAAGCAGAAGATCGGGTTTTACTAACTTTCGATAAAGATTTTGGAGAGTTGGCTTTTGTGACAGAACTTCCCGCAACTAGTGGCATTATCCTGTTTCGGATTCAATCACCATCGAGTATTGAAATGACTGAAAAAATTACAGCCGCGATAGAACTTCGGAATGATTGGGCAGGACATTTCAGCACGATTGACAATATCAAAATTCGGATGAGAGAATTGTAAAGATCGAGTTCCTAATTCCCAACCTCGATCGAATCTACAATCCACAAACCCGAATCGTCGAACATATCTAGAGATGACGGGCAGGTTCGTTTAAGATTAATCTGTACATTTCGATATCCCTAGCATAAACCCGCCCCTACAGTCCCTAGAATAATATCAGATCGAATATCACAGAAAAAAGATCGATCGCCTCCATACAACTAGCTACCATTCTATCGTATCGATCGAACCCGCTCGTTATCTTGGTAACGAACTCGGAGCGGTGCATAAACCGTAAGCAACCGGAACCAAAAGAGGAAAAGTTACCCAAGTTATGGATTTTGACTCCGACTCTATCGGTAGATCTATTGGAAAGTCTCGGAGCTAAGTCAGCCGAATCTTGGGGTGAAGGTGTGTATCTGCTGAGTCCTGCATTGAAGACTGGCATCATCGTTATCCATCAACTACCACAGACACCAGCTAGCTTAGCGACGCGCGCCCGCCCTAGTTTCCCGACGGTTTAGCGCGTCAAGACTGGTTTAGACTGTTAGGTAAGGGAAAATGTTAACTAAACTGGTGGGGATTGTATCTTCGGAGGTGGAAGCACGAGTGAAAGCTTTGTCTCTAGCAATGCTGGAAGAGTTGTTTGATGCGGCTTTAGATTTTACCCAGATGAATGATTTGATGATGTGGTTGGATGGAAATCAGTAGTCGATCGAGTCTTTCATTCGTAAAATTTACTGGGATTACCTCCGGTAGACTACGCCAACGATTGTTACCTCAAAGATTATCTTGCTCACCACTATGACTCAAATCACGAGTCTCATTCTGAGAGGCTATTGCAAAAGCAAACGCTCCACTACCGCCAACGATATCCCTGATGAACTCGCTCAACGCCTAGCACCGTTTCAAAGCCAGTTTTCCGATCTTTTTACCAGTCTGATTGCCACTCGATTGCTAGGACAAAGCACGATCGAGTCCTTTACTCCTGCTTCAACTTTAACTAGCACATCTGGCACATATCAAGAGATTCTAGGTTTTCTGATCGGTCGTCCTACTTCAGAGCAAATTATTAATTTCAAGGTATCTGAAGCATCTCAATCTCGATTGCAAACCCTCCTCCAAAAAAATCGTGAGGCTGTTATAACCGCCGCAGAAACCGCAGAAATCGACTTGTACGAACAACTCGATACTCTGATCGGATTCCTCAAAATTAGAGCCTATGCAGTACTTCAGACGACTCCCAAATTAGCACTACTTTAGATATCTTGCCAATCTCTGGCATTAACAAATAAAGATAGATGTTTGGGATTGCTAGTAGCGACGATTACTGGATATTCAGTACTACTGATAAGGATGGCTTGAGCGGCTAAAACTACGTCTCCGTCTAAAGCTTTATCATCTGCGGTTGGTTTACCCTGTTGTCGAACTTGTGCCCACATCTGGGCGGCTTTGAGCATTACTTCGGTGGTAATCGGTAAATAGATGAGCGCGGATTTGAGATCGTCTAGTCGGCGAATACTGTTGATTTTATTGACTCTGAGCAATTCTCGACGAACTTCATAATCGATAATTTCAGGAAGAATTACATGGTAGCCTCTGTCGAGTAAACTCTGTAACCACTGTTGACACTCAACTGCCAAAGGAGTTGCTTTCGGATTGGTAATTAATCCAACTGGGGTAGAGTCCAGCAAAACAATTTGGGTCATTAGGTGCTCAGATGGATGTTCTAGGAATGGAATTGATGATGTCTAGGGTTTGTTGCTGGTCTTCCTCATCTTCATCTTCGTTAAATTTGGCGATCATATCAGCAATTCGGGCTTTCTGGAGATCGAGTAAGATTGGGGTTTGGTTGTGAATCCGATCGATGGCTTGCTGCCATTGTTGCTGGGAGGTACCGATCGAATTTGGTGATGCCGCATCGTGAGCCGTTGCAGTCTCAATTTTTTGTTCTAATTGTCTGAGGATTTTCGTTTGTTCGACCAAGGGGAGTCGATCGATCTGCTGTAAAATTTCTGCTACTACGGGACTCATTGTTTGGCCTCGTCGGTGATATCTCTATTTTAGCTTTCTGTGGTGGTTTTAGGTTTTGGTGAAGCGATCGAGTCCTCAAATCCCAACCCTTATCAAATCTACAATCCACAAACCCGAATCGTCAAACACATCTAGAGATGACGGGCGGGTTCGATTACCTACGGTACGCTTCGCGATCGACATCAATCTGCATAATTCAATATCCCTAGCATAAATCCGCCCCTACAGTTCCTAGAATTAAGATTGATCGAATATCACAGAAAAACGATTGATTAGGATTGCTGTCTCTATCTGCTTAGGAAAAATCAAAGCTAAAACATCTCAATATTTTTCTATAGAAAGTGATTTAGTTGATACATTACTTTCTTGTTTATGAGATGTAATAGCATGATTGCTCTCTTGAATTGCAATTAGTCCAGCAGGAACAGCCATTGCACGACCAACTATCAAACCAACTATTTCACCTATCTGAAGATTCTGTATTCTAAAGAAGTTGGTATCATCAATGATAGCACTATCAATAATACTGATGCCAGTATTACCACTATCATAATTTTTTTCAGTAATATTCCAATCTCCTTTTGGGGTATGAACATTCAATATTTTGAGATGCCAAAGCAACTGCTGGAGATGAAAACAGTATTGATACTAAACAAATCGTCACTACAAGCTGCTTGAAAATTTTAATCAACACAAATTTATCCTCAGAGAATATAGCTTGAAGTATGTCAAATTTAGTTTCGATTTTATTGGATAAAAACACTATGTTTGTGGAGGTTTGAGATTGAGTAATTAAAGTGTTATCAGTAATAATACTTACTGCAATTTAGTCTCGATCATACTAGAAATCTACGCCAAACTTGCCATTTTCACTGATCGAGAACTTATTCGCCACTATCAAAAGTAACGTCTTCTGAAGTTTCTACACTACTAACAACAATAGTCTCTAAAATTTCCATACGGTTTTGTAGTTCTTGAACTGGCGATTGGGACTTAAAATATTTTTGATTAATCTTGTTGAACAGAAAAATAGCTGGAATTATTAGCAATAACAGTAAAATTAATTCTAGAGTTGTAGGAAAATCAAAAGTCGCATCGTTAGATACAATGTCACTCTCGTAGATGGTGATATTCTGAATCGCTAGAACGTTTAATACCGCTAGGCTAATGGTTGTTGATAACATTTTAAGTATTTTTTATATGTGGTTGCTATATTTGTCGATCAAGGATAGATCTGAAAATTCTAATTAAAAATTTGAAGATTTATAATCTCTCAATATTGTCACTAGTAAATTGCACTAGACATGTCAGGTGTTTTTCCAGCTACTATCACTTTCTGATCCGAAATCGACAGCTCGTTTTCTTGTTGATGATGTGTCAAAAAATGATTGATACCTTGAACTGCTAATAATCCACCAGTCACTGCGGCAACAGGTAATGCAGTGGAAATACCATTCCACCACCGACTAAACCGCCAAGTGTTGCCAAACCTGTTGAAATACCAGCAGCACTTAATCCTGTGATACTACCGCCAGTGGATACTAAAACGACAGAGCCTAAACCACCCAGAAG
>JANNWD010000155.1:0-2083 GCA_031408315.1 Bacteroidota bacterium | reverse complement strand
GGTAAATCCGCTACAACAAAGGCTTATAGCTGCAAATACTGCACCTAAAAAAAACAAACCAATATAACTTCCTAAAATTCCGCCTCCGTCAATACCGCCTTGTGTGCTTAATGTTTTAATGGCAATTATATAAATTAGTGTAGGTAAAATAACAAAGAGAAGTATAATTAAGATGGCAAAGTATTTACCTAGTACAATTTGCCATTGCGTAATGGGTTTTGTTTTTAATATTTCAAACGTTCCTGCCTTAAACTCATCAGCTAAGGAACGCATGGTAAGTGCTGGTACTAAAAAAAGTAAAACCCAAGGAGCTAGTTCAAAAAATTTATCTAGGCTTGCGTAGCCAAAATCAAAAATATTGCTATCCTTTAATACAAAAAGAAACAATCCATTTACTACCAAAAATAAAATTATGGCAATATAACCTGTAAGCCCACTAAAAAATTGTCGTAATTCTTTTTTACAAATAGTAAACATGCGTTGGTTTAAAATTGATGCAATTTAAACTAAAAGGTTATATAAATAAAAAAACCACAAAGCTTAAAAAACTTTGTGGTTTGGGTTGCGTCTATTTGGATATTTACATTTTAACAAATCGTAAAAGTGTTTTATCGCCATTTGTATAGTAGATAACAATGTAATATATACCAGTATTTAAATGGCTTACATTTTTTATAATGCTATTTTGTCCTACTGTTAATTGGGCTTTTTGGGTTTCTATTTGTTTGCCTACTGCATCTAAAATTACCAGTTGAATATTTTGTTGCTTATTTGTTATAGCATTAAGTGTAATTGACGAAGTTGTAATAGATGAATTTAAATATAGATTTGGTAAATATGCACTACTAATAATTGTTACATTAGAATAAACAATGGCATTATTTAAGTCGATGCTTTTAATGCGATAATAATTAGTTTTATTTAATTGTCTATCATCTACATAACTATAATCCGAGGAAGTTTTTGTAGCTAAAGGAAAATAAGTAATTCCATTAGAAGAATATTCAATAATAAATTTCTTTACAGTAGGTAAGTTAGTAGCGTTCCAATTTAATTTAACTGTATTATTTTGCCTTACTGCTGTTAATTGTATCGATTTTTGTACTGCCAAAATTGCTCCCAAATTTCCTATAACCATTGGTGCTTCAATACCTCCACCAAATGCCGTTACAGATGTTGGAGCAGCATAAGTACCAGTAGGTGTTATACCAGTTTGTATAACATTCCAAACATTAGTATATAAACCTAACTCTACATCAGTAGCATAATTAAAATTTGCATTACCTTCTCCGGGGTTATAGTTAAAAGTAACATTAACTGCACCGCTTGGTGTGCCGCTTGGTAGCACTACCCATGTTCTATTTACTGCTCTAGCATTATCAAATATTGTAGGAATAATATTATTAAAAACTTTAGCTCCATAGGTTAAATTGCTACCGTTTGAAATAGTTAAAGGGTTGTATGTTACATCAGAAAAACCTATAGGAAATTCAACAGGACTAGCACCCACATTTGGTCGTACTAGCTTACCAGCATTAGTTAACCCATTAGTTACAAAATAAGATGTGGCATTTGTTCCTGTAATACTGCCAGTTACAGTTAAGTCAATATCATTTAAAATTACTTTGGTATTTGCTCCAAAATTTACGTTACCACTAAGTGTTTTTAAATAATTAGGAGGATTACTTATACAATTAAGTGTAGTATTTGGTCCAATGTTTAAACCAGCGTTAGGCAATAAAATACTTCCATCCTCTCCCAATTCAGCATCGGCCCCAGTTATATTTATGGAACCGCCAGTAGCGAATGAAGCATCAATTAAAGGAGCATTAAAAATACCATTTACAAATGTTTTAGTGCCAGCACCTACAATAGTAATGGGTGCAAATGCCGCTAAAACTCCATGAATTACTGTAGGGTTTGCTCCCCCTAAACTAAAATTAGGAGTAGCCGTAAATATCCAATATGTTCTATTGCCTGGGGTAAAATAAGTTCTACCGCTCCATGAAGGCGTTGCAGTATTAGTAGCCCATGTGTAGTAACTATAATTTAAAAAAGTTACATTGGCTACAGCATGGCCTCC
>JANNWD010000154.1:0-1946 GCA_031408315.1 Bacteroidota bacterium | reverse complement strand
GCCGGGTCTCGAGACGAGGCAAAGCTCAAACGCGGGTAAAAATGACGGAGTGGTGAAAAAACCGGGGGAAAACCTACGTCAGCATAACACGTCTTGGAACGAGACGACATTCGAAAAAAGTAAAGAGAATGGAAATTTCCATACTTGCTCAATGTGCACGGCATGTTTCTCTCTTGCACTGAATGTACACGCGAATTCGAAACTTCTCCGGTTCGGAGAACCATTACATCGAACGAACGAAGGATGCTGTGCAAAAAATGACTGGTTGCATCCGAAACATTTTGAAAGTTATGCAGCATCACGATTTGTACTCGCATTCCAAGGCCTTCCCTTCCGCAAGGGCTAGACTTTCAAAGCAGGCTCGCACGGCACCGTGCACGGTCCGTGAAAGTTCAGACGAAAAGCATCGTCATCAGCAGGTCATGCACTGCAAGTATGCACGGCGTCATTTCGAAATGCAGCAGTCGCTGTGGTCGCAAGCAGGTCGGGAAGTAACCTCCAATTTCCCGCCAAATGTGGTGGCCAATTTCG
Organism: Bacteroidota bacterium; assembly: GCA_031408315.1. Classification (GTDB taxonomy): domain Bacteria; phylum Bacteroidota; class Bacteroidia; order Chitinophagales; family Chitinophagaceae; genus Ferruginibacter. Next base: position 1,415 of record JANNWD010000154.1, on the reverse strand, counting down.
CCAGGGGTAGTAACCTCACCCTTTAAAGGGTTCGGGGTATAAATAAATCAATCGGGAATCGTGCCATGTCCACGCCGAGGCATTACACGCCGGCGCCGACGTACCCAAGGGGCTTCGGCCTCATGCCCGAACAGCGCCCGGGGAACAGGCGGCATGTGCCGCTCCACCAGTTTCCAAAAATCGTCATCAATTACAGCAGGCACCGGAACATCCGGGCCGGAAGCAGGCATGAACGACAACGCAGGTAGCCCCCCAAAGGAAGCGACGGCAGGCAGCGACGCCACATCAACATCCAATGTCGTCAAAAACAGCCGAGTTGCATCGAGCATGCGCCTGTGAGCAACAGCGTCGTCACTCGGGCAGATCGCCGTCGGCGACAGCAAGTGACGGAGGAAGGGAAGGCAGCTGCGCTCCCAAGCTTCATCTTGTCCAGAGGCCCAAAGCGCCTCTGCGGCTCGAGCGCCCACGACCGCACAGGCCAGATCAGCGCTCGGCACAGTGCGAACTGCAACATCATGATACCAGTTGGTAACCGCCGCATTAGACAAGCAGGAGGTCACTCGGTGCAACACCATGCGAAAAGCACGCTCAGGCTCCGGACGGTTGTCATCCTCGGCAGTAACAACGCAACCACAGTCCGGGCAACATGTATGCGGCTCATCGTCGGTAGCAACAGGCGCTACCGGGTCACGTGCGAAGCGGCCCGCGCGAAACAGCAACAGCGGGAGGTTGTTACACCCACGGCAGTAAGGCTGGCGCCGAACGCAAGGGGCATCCCGCATGGCCAGCGTCATAACACGACGGCCAGCCAGCCGCGAGGCTTCCAGGTACGCTGTGGTGTCACTCTGAGCGACAGCCACATTGATGGCGCGGTTATGGAGCCCAGCCGCGACAGTGACATCGGCAGGCAGGGCCGGCGGCGGCTCACCCGATAGAATTTCGGCGATAGGCGCTTCGGGATCTGCGGCAACAAGACTGTCCCGCCAGCGCAAGACACGGCGGAGCCAGGGGTGGGCACCCGACTGCATGTTCAGTGCAGATCGCTGCAATCGTGACTCCGGCATAGACCGCACATGCTGCCAATAGCGGACATGGGCGGCACGGTTCTCAGAAGCGATCGTCCGCACTGCGGTATCATAGTGCATGAGTTCCACTGGGTAGATGGAGCGGGCGACCCCACCAGGAACGCCGAGGGCGGCACGGAGCGCATGGCGCAGTGGCATTTCTAAGGCTGTGGCCAGCCGTGCTGGCGATGTCCATACTGACATGCCGTATGTGATAGGTGACTTGACGCACGCGCTGATGATAGTTAGTTTTGTGCCAAGCGTGAGGAGTTTGTTTCTCAAAGGCCCGTGCCATAGCGCCAAGGCCGCAAAGCCTTTTGAGGCCGCAGCCACGGATTGTGCGTCCCACTT
>JANNWD010000153.1:0-6074 GCA_031408315.1 Bacteroidota bacterium | reverse complement strand
CTTCTTTTACGTACGAAACGTTAGAAGAAACCTTGGACATTAAACCCAAGGGTGCAGAATTATTTATTGGCATACCTAAAGAAAGTTCGTTTAACGAAAACAGAATTGCACTTACGCCAGAAGCTGTTGGCGTTTTAGTTGCCAATGGGCATAGAGTAATTATAGAAACTAAAGCTGGCGATGGAGCAAGCTATACAGATAATAATTATAGCGAAGCAGGGGCAAAAATTGCTTATGATAAAAAAGAAGTTTTTGAATGTGAAATAATTGTAAAAAGTGCACCAGTTAGTGAAGAGGAATGTGAATTGCTAAAACCAAATCAAACCATAATTTCTCCTATACATTTGGCTGTAATGAAAAGAGAAATTTTGCAGAAGATGATGGATAAAAAAATTACTGCACTTAGTTTTGAAAATTTAAAAGATGATACTGGCCACAACCCAATTGTACGAAGCATGAGTGAAATTGCCGGTAGTGCAGTAATGTTAATTGCTGGGCAATATTTAAGTAATGCAAATAATGGCAAAGGAGTTTTGGTTGGAGGAATAAGCGGTATACCGCCTACAAAAGTTATTATTATTGGTGCAGGTATTGTTGGGGAATATGCAGCAAGAACAGCGTTAGCAATGGGAGCAAGTGTAAAAATATTTGATAACGATATTTATAGATTAAAACGCTTACAAAATAATATTGGCGGACGATTATGGACTAGTGTAATTGAGCCTAAAATTTTAGCTAAGCAATTAAAAACTTGCGATGTAGCTGTTGGTGCTTTAAGCGGAGATGGTGGTAGAACCCCAATTGTAGTTAGTGAAGAAATGGTAAGCCAAATGAGAGCTGGTAGTGTAATTGTTGATGTTAGTATTGACCGTGGTGGTTGTTTTGAAACCAGTGATGTTACCAGCCACGAAAAACCTGTGTTTATAAAATACGATGTAATACATTATTGTGTGCCTAATATACCTAGTGGCTTTGCCCGTACTGCAAGCCAAGCCATAAGCAATGTACTTATGCCGCTTATGCTAGAAACTGCAGAAGATGGTGGAATTGATAAAACCATTTGGCATAAAATAAATATACGTAGTGGTATTTATTTATTTAAAGGCAGCCTTACCAATTTCCATTTAAGTGAACGATTTGATTTGAAGTTTACGGATTTGAATTTGTTGATTGCAAGTAGGCGGTAGAGCTTCAAAACTTAGCCCACACATAAACCCAAACCAGTATGAAATGAAGACAAATGTTTAGGATATTGTATTGTTTTAATAATTAGTAACTTTAACAAAATAATTTTTTGAAATGAGTTATCCAGTTTCTATTGATAAAAAAAAATATAGCTTTGCTGAGTACATGGTATTTGAAGAGCAAAGCATGGAACGACATGATTTTTATTATGGAGAGTTATTTGCTATGGCTGGTGCAACTGCAATACATCACCAAATTTGCCAAAATGTAAATGCAAAGTTGGTTGATAAGTTTAAACCTAGGGGCTGTTTCGTAAGTATAGAAGGAGTTAGACTTGAACTGGTAGAGGAAGATTTCTATTTATATCCAGATTTGTTTGTAACCTGCAATGAAGAGGATAAAAAAAATAATTTATATAAAAAATTTCCAATTATTATTTTTGAAGTGCTATCGGAAAGTACTGCATTATACGATAAAGAAGTAAAACTAAAGTATTACAAAAAAATACCCACACTTAAATACTACGTTCTCATTGCACAAAAAGAGATAATGATTGAAGTATATAGCCGAATTAATGATAGCCAAATTTGGAAGTACCAAACTTTTGAAACATTGGATGAAGTAATTGAGTTTAGCGATTTGGAATTGTACTTACCTACTAAGGTGGCTTATGATGGGGTGGAGTTTAGTGCCCAATCTATATAGAAAATACAATATTTTTATTGCTTAGAATTTGTTGAATAAAGTACTAACACATTGAAAGCAGCATTATAATAAATAAGATTGTCATCAATTTATGAAAAGACAATTGTTAGGTATATTGATGCTCATTACAATGCAAAGTTTTGGTCAAAATAAGCTACAATGGGTTGCTAAATTGGGTTTTAATAGTGCATTTGCTATGAGCAAATCGCCAGACATTTCTCCCAATAGGCTATCTTCAAAAAATGCTTTGCAAATAGGAATAGGTGCAAAGAAAAATATTAAAAATAATTTTTTGCTTGAAGCTGATTTGTTATTTGATGGAAAGGGCAATGGTCATAAAAATTCAAAACCAGGTTTTGGAAAATATGTTACCACCTCTCTTTGTTATTTACAAACTAACTTAGGAATGGGCTATAAATTAAATGTTGATAAAAATAATGCACTAATTTTTAGTACTGGCTTATATGCAGCTATGGGTGTTTACGGTAGAGAAAAAGGTTTTTTTTATGGCGATTTTCCACCTTATAGTACCAAAATAAATGAAAGAGTATATTTTACAACTTCCGAGGATAAAAGAAACTACACAAGGGTTAAGCCATTTGATTTTGGGTTAAACTTAGGCACTGCATACAATTACAAAAAATATATTTTGTATTTAAATTATAGCTCTTCATTTACTAATAGAGAAATTTGGAGTGAAATTTATAATAGAGTTTTTACTGTGGGGATAGGTTATACCCTAAAAATATAAACTTACTTATACCTCCCCACCTCTAACACTTCATCACAAAAACTATACTCTTGCTTATCGTTACTGCAAACTATTACTAATTTGTTGGTAGTGTGGTTTTGTATTAGTTGATGATAAAGGGCAATACCATCTTCATCTAAATTTGTGGTGGGTTCATCTAATAATAAAATGGGGGTGTTGGTAAAAAAAGCTAGGGCTAATTTTAAGCGTTGCTTCATACCGCTGCTGTAATTGCGTATTTGCTTATTAGCGGCGGCTTGTAAGTTTATTTTTTCTAAAATTTCGGTATGTGGTAAAATAAGTTGCTTAAAAGTGGAGTGAAAGTTTAGCATTTCTAATGCTGTCATTTCTTCTACTAATTCTAAATAAGGGGTAGCTATTGAAATTTGATTGTAATGTTGCTCATTGCTTATTGCCAGTTGCTTATTGCTTATTGTTACCGCTCCTTCGTTGTGCATTAGTGAACCAGCAATTACTTGTAATAAGGTAGATTTGCCTGAACCATTTGAACCTGTGATTGCATATTTTTTTCCAGCATAAAATGCATAATTGACATGACGAAAAATCCATTCTCGGTTAAAGCGTTTGCCTAAATTAAATAGCCTCACCCCAACCTCCCGATTTTTTCGGGAGAACTGGACTGGGGTTTCTAATTCTTTATTGCTCATTATGATTTTATAAATTAACTATGCTATTTTAAAAGAAACCTTGAATTGAAGGGGCTGCATAAAGCACTAAAAGTACAAGGGAGTGACACAACGATGATGCCATGAAAAACCAAAGCTTGTAACGCAATAAGTATAAAATGCAATCTTCAATATTTTCCTCCCCACCGGGGAGGAAAGGAGGGGCTTTTACTCATCATCCATACTTCCCTTTGTAAATCGTTTTATTATTCCTCTGCCACTTTCTCTAATAAAGGTTACAATTTCGTCTCGTTCATCGGTTGCCGTTATTTCTTCTTCTATAAAGTTTAGCGCTTGAGATGTGTTCATTCCTTTATTGTAAATAATTCTATAAATATCTAAAATTTGATTTATTCTATCTAACGAGAAACCACGGCGTTTTAAGCCGACAGAGTTTACGCCAGCATAACTTAAAGGTGTACGACCAGCCTTAATAAATGGCGGCACATCTTTACTAACCAACGAACCTCCTGCTACAAAAGCATGTTGCCCAATTTGTACAAACTGGTGTATGGCACACATACCTGCTAAAATTGCATTATCGCCAACGGTTACATGGCCTGCCATTTGGGTATTGTTACTCATAATGCAATTGTTGCCTATTACACAATCATGTGCTACGTGGCTGTATGCCATTATTAAACAGTTGTTACCCACTTTAGTTGTCCATCTATCTTTACTGCCACGGTTTATGGTTACAAACTCTCTTATAGTGGTGTTGTCGCCAATTTCTACAGTGGTATTTTCACCATCAAACTTTAAATCTTGCGGTATAGCGGCAATTACTGCTCCAGGAAAAATGCGGCAATTTTTTCCCACTCTTGCACCTTCCATAATGGTTACGTTGCTACCAATCCAAGTGCCTTCACCAATTTCTACATTGGGATGTATTACACTAAATGGATCAATTTTTACATTGGTAGCCAACTTTGCATTGGGGTGTATGTATGTGTGTGGATGAATCATATATAATGTGCTAATTGGATAATGTGCTAATTTGTTTTATTATAAAGTTAATGATGTATTGCAAAGGTTTTAATGGCTTAACGAATTAGCAAATTAGCACATTATCGTATTAGCTAATTTCTTTTCACTAACTGTGCTGTTAAATCTGCTTCTGTACAGAGTTTATTACCTACGTAAACGCTGCCTTTCATTATACAAATTCCTCGGCGTATTGGTTCTACTAATTCCATTTTTAAAATCATGGTATCGCCGGGTACTACTTTTTGTTTGAATTTGCAGTTATCTATTTTTAAAAAATAGGTATCGTATTGTCCTTCTGGCATGGCATTTATACAAAGAATACCACCCGTTTGTGCAAGGGCTTCTATTTGTAAAACACCTGGCATTACTGGGTTTCCAGGGAAATGCCCCAAAAAGAAATGCTCATTAAAGGTGATATTTTTTATGCCTACAATTTGCCTGTCGGTTAATTCAATTATTTTATCTACAAACAAAAATGGGTAACGGTGGGGTAATGTTTTTTCTATTTGCTCTAAACTATAAACAGGTTTTTGATTAGGATCGTAAATGGGAATATCCTTAGTATGTTTATTTTTTTTGATGTACTGTTTTATTTTTTTAGCAAATTCTACATTACTGCTGTGGCCGGGGCGGTTGGCAATAATATGTGCTTTAATGGGGTAACCAATTAAGGCTAAATCGCCAACAACATCTAACAGCTTATGCCTTGCTGGTTCGTTAGGATAGCGTAGTTCTAAATTATTTAAATAGCCTTCGCTTTTTACTTCTACCTTATCTCTGCCAAAAGCTTTGGCAAGGCGGCTCATTTCTTCTTCGGTTACTGGTTTATCAACCACTACAATAGCATTATTTATATCGCCACCTTTTACCAAATTATTATCTATCAACATTTCTAACTCATGCAAAAAACAAAATGTACGGCAAGGGGCAATTTCTTTTTTAAACTCCGTCATGCTTTTTAAAGAAGCATGTTGTGTGCCAAGCACAGGGCTATTAAAATCTATAAGTGTGGTTATTTGGTAATTGGTAGATGGAAGAGCTGTCATATCCACCCTTTTTGCTTCGTCGTAAAAACTAATGTTGGTATCAATGCTGTACCAAGCTTTTGCAGCATCTTGCTCTACTACACCAACTTCTTCAATAATTTCTACAAAGGGTTCACTACTGCCATCAATAATAGGAATTTCGGGTCCGTTTAATTCTATTAAACAATTATCTACACCCATACCTACTAATGCTGCTAAAATGTGCTCAACGGTGCTCACTTTTGCTTCGCCTTGCTCTAATGTTGTGCCACGGCTAGTATCGGTAACTAAATCGCAATCGGCTTTTATAATGGGCATACCAGCTAAATCTATACGTTGAAATTGAAAGCCAAAACCGGGGTTGGCTGGTTTAAGCGTCATATCTACATTAATACCCGTATGTAAACCAGTGCCCGAAATGCTTACTGCATTGGCTATAGTGTGTTGTTTATCAGGATTGAAATTAGCGTCCATGCTTTTGTTTTTGTAAAGATGGGCAAAGATATTTTATTTTTGATTAACTAGCATCGGTTCGTTGACTGGGCAGAAGTGGCGACGCTCCGTTGAAAATTAAATATGAATTAGGCATTAATTGTATTTTATTATATTCTCAGATACCTCAATTTTTTTAACTCTTTATGAATTAATTCTAAATATCTATCCTTAATGGCATAATTGTTAATTGAGGAAATCCAAATATAAAATGCAGGTATGGCAATCATAAGGATAGAAGCA
>JANNWD010000152.1:0-2293 GCA_031408315.1 Bacteroidota bacterium | reverse complement strand
AACTGACGAACATTCACTTCATAGATATTGGTGTTGTGTGACCAGTCAACTGGTTTAAATTTTTTTAGCATGTTGCTTGTATTTTTATTTGTTTCCGAATCAACTTTCTTTTTCATCAGCTTACAGGAGCTCAGCAATAATGAAAAAGAAAAAGCAAGCAAGACGTTTCGCATTGTTCTAACTTTTGCGGAAGATAATAAGAAGTTATGAGTTGGCGGTTATACCTAACAGGTTTTTAAACGCAGAAAGTTTTTTTTCATAATGAAACCCCCAACACGTAACCCGAAACACGAAACCCACAAGAACAGTATCTTTGCCTCCATGAAAAGTTTTGAGGTCCCGATCATTTACCGGAGCCCGTTAATTTCCGCCATAAAAAAGAAGCGGAAAGAAGCGGACAAGATGAAAAAAGACTTTACGCCCACGTTGCTCGATTTCGGCCCATTGCAGATATACCTGGCCCGTCATTTTGGTTTTTTTTATGGTGTTTAGAATGCTATTGAAATTGCTTTCAGAACCGTGGAAGAAAATCCGGTCAAGCGGATCTTCTTACTAAGTGAAATGATTCATAACCCACAGGTAAATGCTGATCTTTTGGCACACGGCATTCTTTTTTTACAGGATACAAACGGTAAACAACTGATCCCCTTTTCAACAATTACTCCTGAGGATATTGTGCTGATCCCCGCATTTGGAACCACCCTGGAAATAGAAGAGCAACTTCGCAGCATCGGTATTCAAACAGAAATTTATAACACCACTTGTCCCTTTGTAGAAAAAGTATGGAATCGCAGTGAAGCGATTTCCAAAAATAATTTTACAATAATCATTCACGGCAAACCGGTACACGAAGAAACAAGGGCAACTTTTTCACATGCTTCTGCCCATACTGGAACCCTTATTGTAAATGATATGGCTGAAGCCATTGCTTTGAGTAAATATATTACCGGTGAAAAAAATACTGCCGGATTTGAAAAAGAGTTTGCGGGAAAATATTCTGATGGTTTTGATGTAACAAAAGACCTTGAACGTATTGGCGTAGTTAACCAAACTACTATGCTGGCCAGCGATACACAGGAAATTTCGGTTTTTTTAAAAGCCGTGATGTTTAAAAAATTCAGGCTGAACGAAAATACAATAGCTGCACATTTTGCCGATACACGGGATACTTTATGCTATGCCACCAACGATAACCAATCGGCCGTTTATGGCTTGCTGGAAACAGCAGCAGACCTTGCTATTGTAGTTGGCGGCTACAACAGCAGCAACACATCGCACCTGGTAGAATTATGTGAGGCAAAACTGCCTACCTATTTTATCAATAATGAAGAAAAAATAATTTCCGGTTTATCAATCCTGCATTATAATTTTCACAACAAATCTGAAACAATAACTGAAAATTTTCTACCCGAAAAAAAGCCATTAAAAATATTAATTACAAGTGGTGCCAGCTGCCCTGATGCATTGGTGGAGGGTGTAATTAAAAAAATCAGTTCTTTTTTCCCATCAGCCAAACAAAATGCACAGCTCCTGCAGGAGTTTACTATTTGATTTTCCTTTTTTGCTTATCACAATTCAAGTTTGTATAAAACCATTTTAGGTTAATGAAGTTCTATAAAAAAAAGAGCCCCCCGGTTAAGGCGGGGGGACATCTTTTGCTTGTGCTTGGTTATCGAAACTCTTCTAATTCTTAATTAATTTACTAATCACTGTGTTTCCGTTTTCGCTGGTAATTTTTACCATATACAAACCCGACGTAAGATTGCTGATATGTACATCGCCCTGATTTTGTGAAATAATCTGAGTATGTACCAGCTGACCATTAGTTGCAAATATTGAAATGCTGTTTTTACCATTTTCCATTCCTTTTATGGTAAACATATCCCTTACCGGATTTGGAGCTACAACAATTCCACCCTTACCATTTATACAACTTAATGAACGTATATCACTGTTTTTAAAACTACCATCTTTATCAATTGATTTAAGACGGAAGTAGTGTGTAACGCCACTTTGCATGGAATAACTAAACTGATAAGATTGTGTTGATGAACTGTTACCGATTGCAATTACAGTACCCACTTTTGTATAATCAGCACCATTATTAGTACTTAACTCCACTTCAAACCTGTCGCCATTAATTTCCGAAGATGTTTTCCAGCTCAGGTTGGCTGTGCAATTATTTTTAACGGCATTAAATTCGGTTAAAGTAATAATAAGCGGACCACCAGACCACAAAAGCAGATATATTGCTGGTGAGGGATCAGGGAAACCGGCTGCATCAACATATGCA
>JANNWD010000151.1:0-6246 GCA_031408315.1 Bacteroidota bacterium | reverse complement strand
TTTTAACTCATGTTCTTTGCGGTAAACAAAGTTCAATAAAGATGAAATGTATAAGTGAGTGACACAACTGAAGTTGATATTTATACAAATGCTGGTAACATAATTAACAATAAAACACAATAAAAGTCCATTTAGGGATTTAGGGTATATATGAGCAAAGATTTACGCAAACAACAAGCCTTAGAGTATCATGCCAAAGGACGCCCCGGCAAAATAGAAGTTGTGCCTACCAAAGAGGCAAAAACACAAAGAGATTTATCGCTGGCGTACAGCCCAGGTGTGGCGGCTCCTTGCTTAGAAATAAAAGACAACCCAGAAGATGTTTATAAATACACCGCCAAAGGAAATTTGGTTGGCGTAATTACCAATGGCACTGCGGTATTGGGCTTGGGTAATATTGGTCCAGCAGCAAGCAAACCTGTAATGGAAGGCAAGGGCGTATTATTTAAAATATTTGCAGATATTGATGTGTTTGATATTGAAATAAACGAAACCGACCCTGAAAAATTTGTGCAAATTGTACAAGCTCTTGAGCCAACTTTTGGCGGTATTAATTTAGAGGATATTAAAGCACCAGAGTGTTTTTATATTGAGCAAGAGTTAAAAAAGCGTTGCAAAATACCCGTAATGCATGATGACCAACATGGTACAGCTATTATATCCTCGGCGGCATTATTAAACGCATTAGAAATACAAAAGAAAAAAATTGATAGAGTAAAATTTGTGGTAAATGGTGCTGGTGCAGCGGCTATGGCATGTATGCGTTTGTACACATCGCTAGGTGCATTGCACAAAAATTTTATTGTGTTTGATAAAGATGGTGTGCTACACAATGACCGTACAGATATTGAGGATGTAAAAAAACCTTTTTGTGTAGATAGTAAATATGCAGGGTACGATTTAGCTAAAGCCATGAAAGATGTTGATGTATTTATTGGACTTAGTGTAGGCAATGTTGTTACACCAGAAATGGTGAAGAGTATGGCAAAAAATCCTATTGTTTTTGCCATGGCAAACCCCGATTCGGAAATTGAATACGAAACTGCTATTGCTGTTCGTAAAGATTTAATTATGGCCACAGGCCGTAGCGATTATCCTAATCAGGTAAATAATGTGTTAGGATTTCCATATATTTTTAGAGGAGCTTTGGATGTACGAGCTACTCAAATTAACGAGGCTATGAAACTAGCCGCAGTAAAGGCTTTGGCGGAGTTAACAAAAACGCCAGTACCCGATATTGTTACCCTTGCCTACAACGAGAAAAGTATTGTATTTGGTCCAACATACATTATTCCAAAACCGCTTGATCCTCGTTTATTGGCAACAATTGCTCCTGCAGTTGCAAAAGCTGCAATGGAAAGTGGAGTGGCGAAATATCCAATTTTAAATTGGGCTAATTACGAATTAGAATTAAACAAACGTCTTGGTTTAGACAATCAATTAAGCAGAGTAATTGGTAACAAAGCCCGTAAAGACCCAAAACGTGTGGTATTTGCCGATGCCGAAAATTTAAAAATATTGAAAGTGGCTCAAATGGTGCAAGAGGAAGGCGTAGGCTATCCAATATTGTTAGGCGAAGAAAGTAAAATTTTACAAATTGCTAGAGAGAATGGAATTGATTTAGATGATATGCCTATTGTAAATCCAAAAGATGAACATCATGAAGAAACAAGAAAGCAATACGGCGATTTGTTTTTTGAAAAAAGACAGCGTAAAGGCATAAATAAATACGAGGCTTACAAAATAATGAAGGATAGAAATTATTTTGGTTGCATGATGGTAGAGCAAGGCGAAGCAGATTGTATGATTAGCGGATTAAGTAGAAATTACCCAGATACCATACGCCCTGCATTACAAGTAATTGGTACAGATGATGGGGTTAAAAAGATTGCTGGTATGTACATAATGTTTACCAAAAGAGGTCCGTTATTTTTGGCAGATACTACCGTAAATTTTAATCCAACTGCAGAAGAGTTAGCAGAAATAACATTGCTTGTTGCTAAGGAAGTGGCTCAATTTAATATTAAGCCACGTATTGCAATGCTCTCCTACTCTAACTTTGGTAGCAGCGATAGTCCTGAGGCTAATTTAGTTCGTAAGGCTAGAGCGATTGTAAAACAAAAAGCACCTAACCTTGTTTGTGATGGTGAGGTACAAGCATTTTTAGCATTTAATAAAGAAATTTTAAAAGAAAATTATCCATTTACCGAGTTATTAAATGGGGAAGTAAATACACTAATTTTCCCCAATTTAGCGGCTGGCAATGTGGCGTACAATTTGTTACAAGAAGTTGGTGGTGCAGATAGTATTGGCCCAGTTTTATTAGGCTTAAAAAAGCCAGTGCATGTGTTACAATTGGGCAGCAGTATTCGTAGCATTTTTAATATGGTTTTAATTGCAGTGGTAGATGCTCAACAAAAAAATAAAAGTAATACAGAGGAGGAAGTAAAGAAGAGTAAGTGGTGGAAGAGGTTTAAACGAAAATCTTACGACCTTTAAACTTAATAATTGTAGATTGAATATTTTGAGAAAGAAACAAAATCGAAAATTAAAAATTGTATGACTTTTTTTACCCACTTTGGAAGATATTTATTGATGCTTAAAGGCATGTTTAGCAAACCAGAGAATTTTAAAATGTACTGGAAAGAATTTATGCACCAATGCGTTGAAGTTGGAATAGGTTCGTTAGGCATTGTTGCCATTATTTCGGTATTTATGGGTGCAGTAAGTGCTGTACAAACTGCTTATCAATTGGTAAGCCCGTTAATTGCAAAAAGCACTATTGCACAAATTGTTAGAGATACAGTTATTCTGGAATTTGCACCTACACTGGTTTGTATAGTATTGGCTGGTGTTGTTGGAAGTAAAATTGCTAGTGAGTTGGGCAATATGAGGGTGAGTGAGCAAATAGATGCATTAGAAATTATGGGCATTAATACCAAAGCCTATTTAATATTGCCTAAAATTTTAGCGGCTTTAATTACTATACCCATGTTAGTTGTTTTGGCAATGGCATTAGGTATTTATGGTGGTAGATTAGCTGGAGCAGCTTCCGGCATTTTAAGTACCGATACCTATGATAGAGGATTGATAGAAAATTTTGTGCCCTATAACGTAAGATTTGCCATGTACAAAGCTATTACGTTTGCTTTAATCATTAGTAGTATTCCTGCTTATTACGGCTATTATGTAAAAGGTGGTGCTTTAGAAATTGGGCGGAGCAGTACTAAAAGTGTAGTAGTAAGTTGTATAATGATTTTATTTGCCGACTATATTTTAGCTGCATTATTTTTATAATTATTTGCAATGTTTTATAAAAGAGTTTTCTTTTTTTTGTTTGTACTTATTACTTTTTGTAATGGCTATCTTTTTATAAAAAGAGATGACTACAAGTTTGTAAAACAATCGGCTTACACAGAAATTTACCCTAATTATTTAACAAGTATTAAAGCGTTTAAAAAAATTAATGATTCTACATTAGAGGTTGCCATCAATAAAATAAATTCAAAGCAAAATGACACATCAATAATCTTAAATCTAAAAAAAGGAATAAATGATTATTTTGTAATTGAAAGATGGTTGCAGGATAGCCTAAAAGTTACGATTGAATATTTAGCCACCGAAGATTATGCAAAGCAAGGCAATAGTTTGCAAGGAGGAATTACCATTTACAACAGCACACAAACACAAAATATTGAGCAAACTAATTTAAATAAATGGAAAGATGATGAAATAACCTCCACCCCGTTGGAAAGGAATTTGGTTAATCAACTTTTAAAAGATTCTATTAAAATTGAGGATAGAGATATTACGGTTGAAAAAGTAAGAAAAATTGGCACTTATTTAAGCCATCATTTACGCAATGCTGTTGGCTTACCTACCGATAGTTTACTAAATTTATCTGTTTACAATCAATACAAATGTGGTATTAAAGGAGATAAAATTTGGTGTGGTAACTATGCCAATATTTTCAACCTTTTTTGTAAGCAAGCAAATGTAAAAACAAGGTATGTTGAAATAAATAAACAGTACAGCAACTTTGCTGGCAACCTTCATATTTTTAACGAATACTTTATAGCCGAGCAAGGCAAATGGGCAGCAATTGATTTACTAAACAACAATCTTTTTTATAGAAACAGTTTTGGGGATTTTTTAAATGCGGTGCAAATAAAAAATGCTAGTGCGTTAGATAGCAGTATAAAAGTTTTTAAAGCCAGTAGCGATAAAAGTTTAGCGATAGTAAATTTTTCATCATTACCTAAATCTTTTTTCGACACCTATAATAATACTAAAGAATTAAAATTTTATCTTTCCTTAAATTATAACGAGGATAATAATTTTATAAAGAAATTTAAACGCTACTTTCAAAAAAAATATTATTGCGAATTGTATTCCGATTCTTCCATTATTGATAATAAAAAATTTTATATCAAACAGTTTTTACTATTGCTTCAAGCTATATTTACATTGGCTTTTTTAATAGCTTGTTTAACTAAACTTATCTTTCCAAAAAAATGATAGAATTTAAAAACATAAAAAAATCGTTTGATGATAAAGTGGTGCTTAACGATGTAAGCCACATTATGGAAACGGGCAAGTGCAATTTAATTATTGGCACAAGCGGTAGCGGAAAAACAGTTTTGCAAAAGTGCTTAGTAGGTTTATTTGAGCCTAACAGTGGCGAAATTATTTACGATGGTGTAAGTTTTACCGATATGAATGATGATGATAGAAAAATGCTTAGGCAGCAAATTGGTATGCTTTTTCAAGGCAGTGCATTATTTGATAGTATGACGGTGGAGCAAAATGTATTATTTCCGTTGGAAATGTTTAGCAAGATGAGCCATACCGATAAATTAAAACGAGTAAACGAAGTGTTGGCAAGAGTAAATTTGGTTGATGCTAATAAAAAATACCCAGCCGAAATAAGTGGTGGTATGAAAAAAAGAGTGGGTATTGCAAGGGCAATTGTACTTAATCCAAAGTTTTTATTTTGCGATGAACCCAATAGCGGCTTAGACCCCCAAACAAGTATGGTAATTGACCGATTGATTATGGACATAACCAAAGAGTTTAACATGACCACCGTTATTAATACCCATGATATGAATAGCGTAATGGAAATTGGCGAAAATATTTTGTACATGTATCAGGGGCAAAAAGAATGGAGTGGCAATAACAAAGAAATTATTTTTAGTAAAAACGACCGACTAAACTCTTTTATATTCGCCAGCGAATTTTTACAAGATGCTAAAGATATGCGTATGCTTGAAGCCAAAGGGAAAATTAGCGATGATAGAGATATGGATGAGTTGCTGAAGTAGTTCAGGGTCTGAAGCCTTGTCTAACCAAGAATAATTGATTTTTTACAGCAAAAAAAGTTGCTCTTTCTACTCTACAGTAAAAGCCCAATTATTAGTCTGTGGATGAACGTAATGGTTATTTCTCTTTTTTCTCAAAAAAGAGAAATAACAAACAAATGTTGCCACCGAAGCCCCATCAAGGCTCAAAAGCTGGTAACCAAAATATCCTTTTACCAATACTTCTACTACCTTATCTTTGCACCATTCCTAATACTTAATTCTTAATTAAATATGGCTGTTTTAGTAAATAAAAATTCCAAAATAATTGTACAAGGTTTTACAGGTACAGAGGGTACGTTTCATGCTACGCAAATGATTGAGTATGGTACAAATGTGGTGGGTGGAGTTACACCTGGTAAAGGTGGTAGCACTCATTTAGATAAACCTGTTTTTAATACCGTTGCCGATGCAGTGAAAACTGCTGGTGCAAATGTGAGTATAATTTTTGTGCCCCCAGCTTTTGCAGCCGATGCTATTATGGAAGCTGCCGATGCTGGTATTGCTTTGGTAGTGTGTATTACAGAGGGTATTCCGGTACAGGATATGGTTAAAGTTAAAAATTATTTGCAAGGAAAAGATACTCGTTTAATAGGGCCAAATTGCCCCGGAGTAATTACTGCCGATGAATGTAAAGTGGGTATTATGCCTGGCTTTATATTTAAAAAAGGTAGAATTGGAATTGTAAGTAAAAGTGGTACACTTACTTACGAAGCTGCCGACCAAGTAGCTAAAGCTGGCTTAGGTATTAGCACTGCAATTGGTATTGGTGGCGACCCTATAATTGGTACAACAACTAAAGAAGCGGTAGAATTATTTATGAATGATGATGAAACTGATGCTATTGTAATGATTGGCGAAATTGGTGGCGGTATGGAAGCCGAGG
>JANNWD010000150.1:0-2912 GCA_031408315.1 Bacteroidota bacterium | reverse complement strand
AAAGTCAGATCCAAATTTAGTCATAACTCCTCTTACTTTACCTCTACCAGTTGCTACTGGTTTAGCTGCAAAATTAGCAAAACTACTTGTTCTGAAGATTACAGTGTTTCCATCAGCATCAGTTAACAAGTGATTTGTAGCACCACCTAAGTCTTGTGCTGCATTGTAATAAGTTGTTGTAATAGCGGCATCAGAAAACTGAACCATATCAATATCAATTAAGGTATTGATGTTAGCATCTTGCTTAGCTTGGTTTATAGTTAAAGTTCTAACTAAATCGTCTTCTTTAATTACAGTACAAGAACGGTTAAGTACTGTGCTGTATTGAAAAGCATTTAATCTTCCTACAGAAGCAACTCCTGTTGAACTTACAAAAATCCCACCAATTCTTAACGACCCATTACTTACATCAGTATATTGGTCTTTCAATTTGATTAAAACTTTACGTCCTGG
This sequence comes from Bacteroidota bacterium, assembly GCA_031408315.1. Lineage (GTDB taxonomy): Bacteria > Bacteroidota > Bacteroidia > Chitinophagales > Chitinophagaceae > Ferruginibacter. The sequence continues at coordinate 2,459 of JANNWD010000150.1, read as the reverse complement.
TTCGAAGTTGGTAAAAGTAGAGGTAACATCAACGGGTACCGAAAATCCTTTAGAACCATCTAAAGTTTGGAATGATATTGATTTGTAAAAATTTCCTTCTTCGTCACTAGAGGTAACATAAGCTTCAATAACATCGTAAGTAGTGTATTGCGTTACTACTGCAGTTCCTGGTACTGTGGCTACTTCTTTGTTTTTTACCAAAGTAGTTTCAATACAACCTAGTGGTGGTGTTGCATAATCATCATCGTTTACACATCCTGTGAATAAACTAGCCGTGATGGCTAAAAAAAGTGCTGATTTTATAAAATTTGTTTTCATAACTAAATTATTTCTTTAATTAAAAATTAAGGTAAAGGTTAACGAAATAAGTACGTCCGTTTCCGTAAAAATATTTTGGTGCAAAAGCAGGAGTTCCGCTTGATACATCTTGGTTTAATTCTCTAAAATTAGCATTTCTTGCTTGTTCGAAACCACCCGTTTTGTAGGTTATATCTAAAACATTGTTTACACTAGCAAAGAAACCAATTGTTTTTGATTTGATTCTCCATGATTTACCTCCTACAACGTTAAGTAAATTAATGTCATCAAATTTTTCTTGTTTTAACAGTTCTTTTCCACGTGCTGCAGTAGCTTCTGGAAATTGAAAACCGTTAATATCCAATGGATTTTCATAGAAATTAGCGGTTCTTTGTAATGGCGCAATATCTATATAGTTATTTCCTAAATAGTTAATGTTAGCACCAATCCACCAGAATTTTGGATCACGATACTCTACTCCAAAAGCAGCAGCAGTTTGTGGTGTTCCTGGTAACTTGTAATCTTTTAGGTAAGCTTTACCAAAGTCAACGGTAGGATTAGTATTGGTCAGCGTGGCTTTTGTGTCATCATTTATAGATACATTTGGGTTATTATCATAAGTATATTGACCATAAGCAGCAGAAGCTGTTAATTTAATAGTTGAAGTCAGGTTGTATTCCAAACCTAATTCAGCACCAATATGTTTTTTGTCAATTCCTGTAATAGTTTCAGCTACAAATGCATCACCACCATCACCATTATCATCACCAAAAATACCATCAGCAAAAAAGAATGATGTTTCTGTTGCATCTTTTACTTTAGCATAAAAACCGGTTAGTCTGGCTTTCAATTTTGGTGCTCTGATAATGTAACTAGCATCAGCACTGGCTATTGTTTCGCTATTAAGAATGTTTGTAACGTTGTTGTTTATCCTTGCATTTGGGAAAGTATTTCGCATGTTTGGCGCTTTGTTCATGTAAACTCCATTAAAATTTAAAAGGTGCTTACCTGATATTTTTAATGTCATTCCACCTTTAAAACCAAAGTTGTCAAAGTTAACTTTATCGCCTTTTCCAAAAGAATTGGTTGGATAATATCCGTTTTTGTACAAACCTTCTCTCTGGTATTGGGTTCTTACATAACTTTGAGCCACATAAAAATCAGCAATATTGTATGAAAATTTAAACTGTGTAAAAGCGTCAATGGTATTGGCAAAAAGGTTGTAGTTGTAACCATATTTATCTCCTACTTTTACTTGGCGATTAGGATTATTCAAATCCGACTGTTTTCTATCGTTAGTATCACCAAAGGTATCTACATCATTAAAATAAGAACCTCCTAATAAATCCAACACATTTTGAAAGTTAGATGATTTTAATTTTCTAAAAGTAGCTCCAGCATTCATAATAATATTGTCTGATAATTGAGAGTTCAATATCGTATTAGCCGTTAGCAATTTATCGTCTGTTCTATCTTCGTAAAGTATGTATTTACTTCTTGCAGCTGCTCTACCTATTTCTATATTGTTAGCATCTGTTACTGGGGTAGTATTGGCTAAATAAATAGCATCCCAATTGATTTGACGGTTGTTTAAGAAATTTATTCTTGCACTATTAGCCAATTCGGTATTTAAAGGATTATTTCCTTGAAAATCAGTATAGTCATCTTGATTGTATGTAGAACTATAAAAACTTGGTAAATTTCTGTAGTACGTTGGATCTGGATTTCCAACATTTTGGTAATCTAATCGGTTACTTCCAATACTTCCAAATTGATAGGCTATATTGGTGTTCAAATTAGTTTTATCAGTAATTTTCCAGTAATGGCCTAGCATAAAAATTGGTTCTTCAACGTCTCTATCTCTAGAGTTTCTCTTTTCACCATCTTGGTAACCCCAGTATGAATTGTATTTAACACCTGCTAATTTTGTAACCTCTTCGGTATTTGGAGAGTTTCTACCACGGCTATTTTGAGCGTAGATAGAAGTGAAATTTAAAGAGTGTTTACTGTTAAATCTTTTTTCGATACTTGCAAATAAAGAGTTAGCACTATAATCAGTTCCTTCAAAGTAAGCTTCATTTGCCCATCTTCTTCCTCCTGAAATTACAAATGCCCAACCATTTTTATCCAATCCCGAAGCGTGTGTTCCCATCATTCTCCAA
>JANNWD010000149.1:0-1669 GCA_031408315.1 Bacteroidota bacterium | reverse complement strand
GTTCCAATTAGCTCTTTGTGGGCTGATTGGCTGTATTGCGTCAATCGGATTGCCAGTATCCGCTCAACCAGATTCGACAACTAGAGATATCGGTGTCCCCAATAGCTACATTGGGATTGGTAGCGCACTGGGATTGAGTGGAAATACAACGGCGTTAGGATCTGGTGGTTTGGTAATTTTGAGTAAGCTCAAATTTAGTGATAATTTATCTTTGCACGATGCCACCATTATCCTGGGCAATAGTGCTGCTACCACGATGATTATTGTCAGTGCTGATTTCCCGATTTTAAACAATGCTGGCAAAACAATTGTTTCGCCATTTATTGGTGGCGGCGCAATGCTCAGATACGATCGAGGCTTGTCGATTAGTCCAGCTATTTCTGGGGGGATTGATGTGCCCATATCTAGAAATCTGACTGGAACCCTACGGTTAAATGCAGGATTCCCCAGTAATAGATCTGCTGATGTCGGAATTTTAGTTGGAGCTGGTTATAGTTTTGGTGATTAAGTTAGTCATTTAAATCATGCCAAGCTGTCAGTGCTAATTGATGAATTTCTCGCCACGGTATCTGGTGTGCTTGGGCAATTGCAGCACAGTCATCATATTCAGGCTGCACATTGACGATCGAATCATCATCCATTAGATTATTTCGAGCAACTTTCACTCGAACTATGCCATATTTAGTTACGATAGATTCGATTGCTCTGGGTAGGATCGATCTCGTTTGCAAATTCTTACGAATACCTAGTGTACTGGTTTCCTTAAAGATAATTTGTTCACATTCAGCCGATCGATCTAACGGACAAATAACTGTGAGCAATATACCCGATCGAGATTTTTTCATCCCAATTGATTGGGTAAATACATCGACAGCACCAGCCTTAAATAATAGATCGAAAATGTACCCGATTGCCTGGGGATTCAGGTCGTCAATTTGGGTAGTCAAAACCTCGATCGTTTCTAGACAATCCTGGCGAACAGGGGAAGATGCCACTACTTCAGTTTCAGTACCCAACCACAGACGTAGAATATTCGGAATCGGTAACTGAATTGTCCCAGCACCCAAGCCAATCTGCTGGAGTTGCATCGCTGGTGGTGCGCCAAATTCAGCCGCTAAAGTTACCGCAATTGCGGCACCTGTGGGAGTAACCAACTCTCGATCGATCCCATTGCTATATACTGGCACCTGCCGAGATGAGAATAATTTCAGCACCGCAGGTACGGGGACGGGTAAAATCCCATGCGCCGCCCGAACTGTGCCGCCACCTGTTGGTAATGGGGAACAGTAGATTTTATCGATGTCCAAATAATCTAAACCCAAGCAAGTCCCCACAATATCAACAATCGCATCAACAGCACCGACCTCGTGAAAATGAACCTCAGAGGGGTCAATACCATGAACGGCACCCTCGGCAATCGCTAATTGACGGAAAACGTCCAAACTCCACGCCGTCACTCTAGCAGGCAAATTTGCCGCATTTATTAGCTGTTCGATTTCGGGTAAATTTCGCTGCGGCGTATCGTAGTGATGATGGTGATGGTGGTCGGAATCTTTGGTTACGGTGCTAACTGGTGTGGGATGATGGTGATGAGCATGTCCATGGTCATGGGAATGATCGTGAGAGTGCTTGTCATGAGGAGCATGTTTGCGATCGTGATTTAATGACT
>JANNWD010000148.1:0-14583 GCA_031408315.1 Bacteroidota bacterium | reverse complement strand
CAGCCATGTAAATGATATTTTTACCCAATTGGTTGATACTACAGAAAAAAGTAAAAGCTTTATTACTAAAAAGAATTTAGCTACACAAGATATTGTAAGCTTAAACGTAAGCTATCCTTTTCAAAAGAAATGGTATAGTGCATTTTTTAATTTAAATACTTTTTTTGCACATTACAAAGCAAGCTTTGGTGGTGGTAGTAGAGATATTAATTTAGATGTGGCTACACTTAGTTTGTACATGCAACACTCTGCCAAATTAGGCAAAGGTTGGACGGCAGAGTTAAGTGGCTTTTATAACAGCCCAAGCGTATGGCAAGGTACATTTAAAACAAAAAGTTTGTGGAGTGCAGATGGAGGCTTTAGCAAACCCATTTTAAAAAATAAAGGAAATTTTAAAGTATCGGTATCAGATATGTTTCGTAGCTTAAAATGGAACGGAAGTATTGATTTTGCTGGGCAACGAACAACCGCAAGTGGCTATGGCGAAAGCCGCCAGTTTAAAGTAAACTTTACTTACCGCTTTGGTAGTAATTTAGTTAAAGCTGCCCGTAATAGAAAGAATGCTACAGAAGATGAAAGCAAGCGTACACAAGGTGGTGGCGGATTAGGAGGAAATTAATTTTATTTCACACAACGAAACAACGGTTACAAAGTACACAAAATTTTATATCCGTTGTTTCATTGTTTTCTTTGTTGCTTTGTGTGAAAAAAATGAAAGATTATTTTTATTAACGATGCCTTAACCGTTCTTATATTTTCCTTAACATTGGGGCAACTAATTTAGTGTGACCTTCATATAACAAAAGCAAATAATAATTTTCTCATAAGCAGTTAGTTTTGGTAACCGGCCTCGATTTCTATCGAGGCTTTTTTGAATGCTAAAAAAGTTTATATCTATATATATCAACTACTAATTTAGACAATCTATTTTAAGTGTTTTATATATGACTCACTGGGTCTTAAACTATCTACGCAAATTATAATGCTATCTCCAATTGATGTCAAGTTATATAATGAATTGTTTTGCATTTCACTCCTATACTCCTTACTCTTATAAAAGTACTTAAAAATTAGCCATTTGCCTTTATATGTGCTTTTCTCGTAAATCAAACCAATAGTAACTGCACTATTATGATTAATCTCCTTATACTTTTTTTCACGAAAATTATTAACCCAAGTTGGTATTTTAATAAATACAATTGTTAATAATGCAAAAAAAAGAATAGTACATACAAGATGTTTCTTATTCATAATCTATTTTTCTATTCGCTATAAGAACACCCACTAAAATTATGTTGTTCTTTTCTACTCTAATCAAATCTCATCTCCCATTACAAACTAAACAACCCATCCACAAAAACATGCTTATCAAACACCAATAAATCTTCAGCTTTTTCGCCAACGCCAATAAATTTTACAGGTATTTTAAAAAGGTGTGCAATAGCTAACACTACACCGCCTTTTGCAGTACCATCTAGCTTGGTAATGGTTAGTGCAGTAACATCGGTAGCGGCAGTAAATTGCTTAGCTTGTTCGAGTGCATTTTGCCCTGTGCTGCCATCTAACACCAGCATTACCTCATGTGGGGCATTGGGTATTACTTTTTGTATAACTCTTTTAATTTTGGTAAGCTCATCCATTAAGTAAGCCTTATTGTGCAAACGACCTGCGGTATCAATTATTATAACATCTGCATTTTTTGCTATGCCGCTATTTACGGTGTCAAAGGCTACAGAAGCAGGGTCGCTACCCATTTCTTTTTTTACAATTTCTACACCTGTACGTTCACTCCAAATAGTTAGTTGGTCCACCGCTGCGGCTCTAAATGTATCGGCGGCTCCTAGTATTACTTTTTTGCCAGCCTTATTAAAATTGTAAGCAAGTTTGCCAATAGTAGTTGTTTTGCCGACTCCGTTTACGCCTACAACTAATATAATGTGTGGATGATTTTGTGGAGGCAATTCGTAATCTTCGTAGCTACTATTTTGTGGAGCATCTACCAATAAACTTTTAATTTCTTCTTTTAAAATTGTATTAAGCTCCGATGTGTTTATGTATTTATCTTTTGCTACTCTTTTTTCTATTTGTTCAATAATTTTTACCGTGGTTTCAATGCCTACATCCGCACTTACTAATGCATCTTCTAAATTATCAAGCACTTCAGTATCTACCGTACTTTTGCCAGCAATGGCTTTAGTTATTTTGCTAAAAAACCCTTCTCTAGTTTTTTGTAACCCCTGCTCAACCGATTGCTGTTGTTCTTTTTTCCCAAAAAGCTTATCAAAAAGTCCCATAGATTTTACTAATTATTGTACAAATGTAATGACTGATTAAGCTATTAATACAAAATGTGTTAAATAAAGAAAGCCTCCCTTTAAGTTGGGAAGCTTTGTATTACTATTTTTTCTACTAAAATTTAGTTAGCTAAAAAATCTTTTACCTTGTCTTTGTAAACAATAGATTCTTTAAAAGTGTAAGCACCAGTTTTTGGGCTACGCATTGTACGTATTACTTTTGTCCAGTTTTTTGCGTCTGCTGCTGCTTTAGTATCTTTTACTTTCGAGTTTTTTGATGCTGACTTTGCCATGATAATTTAATTTGATAATGTGATATTATGCTAATGTGCTAATTCTTCCGATAAATTAATTTGTTTCAATTAGCACTTTATCGAATTAGCTAATTGGCTAATTACTTTATTTCTTTATGAACAGTTACCTTCTTTAAAATAGGATTGAACTTTTTCAATTCCATTCTTTCAGGGGTGTTCTTTTTATTTTTTACTGTAATATAACGGCTAGTACCTGGCTTACCGCTGGTTTTGTGCTCTGTGCACTCTAATATTACCTGTACTCTGTTACCTTTCTTTGCCATTGTTTTAATTTGATAATGTGATATATGCTAATGTGCTAATTTGTACTACAACTAATTGCTCCTCAATTAGCACATTATCGAATTAGCGTATTAGCTAATTGTTTATATTTTTTCTCCAGCGGCACGTAATTCTTTAACCACTGATAATAAGCCATTTTTATTAATTGTACGTATTGCTTCTGACGATAATTTTAAGGTTACCCATTTATCTTCCTCAGCTATAAAATAACGCTTTGTTTGAAGGTTTGGTAAAAACCTACGTTTTGTTTTAATATTTGAGTGAGAAACCTTGTTACCCGTCATTGGTTTTTTACCCGTTACTTGACATACTCTAGCCATTGTGAAAAATTTTACCGTTCCGAACATTCGGAATTTTCGGACGGCAAAGGTAAGGGTTTTACTGAAGATTTTACAAGTATAAAGTAACATTTTTTGTTTTTATACAAATTTTAGTACCTATCAACTTAAAAACTGTTGATAAACTTACCTTTATACCTTAAAAATAACCTAAAAATGGCACATTTTACCAGTTCTGTTTACGAAGGCGGTATGGCGTTTTCTTCACTTTTAAATGGATTTACCATAACTACAGATACTGCAATTGATAATGATGGAACCAACAAAGGCCCACGACCAAAGGCATTAATGTTATTGGCATTAAGCGGTTGTACTGGTATAGATGTTGTTTCTATTTTAACTAAAATGAGGATAAATTTTACCGATTTATCAATTGATGTAAATGGTGATTTAACCGACGAAGAAGCTGCCACTTACCACACCGTAACCGTTACCTACAAAATAAAAGTTGCCGAAGCTGATAAGGCCAAAGTTGAAAAAGCTATCACTCTTTCACAAGATAAATATTGCGGAGTGGCTGCTATGTTTAGAAAATTTTGTGTGTTGAGGAAGGAGGTTTTGTATTTGTAGTTAATCTCCTTTACAATTTATTAAAGATAAACCTCCACTATTATAAACCTTTACACCTGGCTTATACATACATTGTAAACTTGTTATACCGTTTGTAAAAATGCCTTCTTTGGTTACTGTAACATCATAAGTTATGGTATGCTTACCAGGTGTTATTGAATTGGCAAAAAATTGCACTCCAATATCTCTTACGCTTTTATAATAACCAATGCTGTTGCCGTATTCATACCCACTTAAATTATCAACAGGTTCTAAAGCTGCTGCTCTTTTATCTTCAATAAAAACATATTGCAATAATTTTTGCGTTTCTATAGTTAAGGTTACGCTTACTTTATCTCCGGTTTTTAGCAAAGTAGTTTCTGTTACTATTTCATCTTTCTGAGTTTGTTTATTAAAATAAAGCAATTCTTTTTTTAGTAAGATGTTGGTGTTATTTATTGGAGGATTTTCTGTAAAAAAATAATACAACACATTGCCTTTTGCTTCGTTAGTTTTTTGTTGCGTAAGTGTTGTATTAATTTGGAAAGATGATTGATTAATTAGCACCATATTAGCCAATTTGTTTTGTATTAAATTATTTGATGCTTCAATTTTTGTATCGTTAATTTTTGCAAATACGGTTGTAGGTTGGGTGGTAACTATTTTATTTTCGGTTAACAATTGTACAACGCTGGCAGTACTTTTTGTACTACTCCAACTGTGCTCTTGTTTTGCAGTAAGTAACCATTTAATTATATTGTTTACAATAGCTGTGTCTTTACCGTTGTTTTTAAATACAGTAGCTAATAGGGCTATGGTTTCTTCACTACTATTACTTAAATCATCTTCGTCGGCTAAATCTTTCCAACGCATTCCGTTTTCTTCATCGATAATTGCTACTTGCTCTATACTTTTAATTTGTGCAATAGCTTTTTTATATTCAATAGAGTTGCCATCAAAAAATGTTTGGGTGTTTAAAATTAATAACGCCTGATGATACAAATTTTGTTTGCCAACGCTCCCCCACTGGCTAGCAATAAATTTTTTAATTACTCCTTTATTTGTTTCTGACAACGCAAATTCAGCTACCCAAAAACTTCGGGCATACATATAATTAGTTGAAATAGTTGGGTTACTATTATTTGCTTCATCTACATAATTTATTAATTTTTTTACACCAGTTATTAGTGCATCATTCTTAATAATTTGCAGTTGAGTTATTTTCCCAAAAACTTGTAGTAAATACTCCGAAATATATTTATCAGTTCGTCCACCTTTAAACCAAGTAAAGCCACCATCGGTATTTTGCAAGGCCAATAGTTCTTTTAAAATAGTTTCAATCTGTTGCTTTGCATTTAGCGTATCTAACAATTTTATCAATTGAAGTTGATGATTAGCTGTATATTTTTGCAATTGCAACCAAGGCATTGTTTCTTCATTAATTTCATCGGGTAATTGCTTTAAATCTTCATTATTATTTTTTAATAGAGTAGCATACGATTTTTGCAATTCATTATCCTTACGCATTAAGCTTATAGCAGTAAAATACGCCAAAATTTTACCACTCAACTGCTCGGCACAATTAAATTTATAAAATGCTAAACCTGGCAAAGCATTTACTAGAGCGGATTGTGGCTGTGGTGTTACATATATGCCTTGTGCATACGGCACTGCATCGGCAGGTAGTGTAGGTGTAATAATGGTTGTTTGTAAGGTATTAAAAGCATACGGTACAGCTTGTGTTACTAATATTTTTTTGGCAAGAATAGGGATCATGTGTTCTTCCCCATCGGCAAAGTTTTTACCAATAACTTTTACAATTATTTTTATAGGGTTTAGTAAATTATTGGGGATAGATAAATAAAAACCGCTACTGCTATTGCTTTTGGCAGCCACAGTAAATTGCTGACTATTTTGTTGTATAATTTTTGATGTTAAATTTTCTCCGGTTACTGCATCTTCAACAATACATTCTATTTTACCATTGGTTATAGCGGTATCTAAATTACTAATACGGCTTTGTAGTTTTATTTTATCGCCTTGGTACAAAAACCTTGGCATATTAGGCTGCACCATCAATGGTAATTGTGTGTAAATAGTTTTTTCTAAATAACTATACTCCATTTTTTTGGTGTGTGCAAATAGTTTCCATTTCCATTCGGTAACACTTTCTGGCATTGTAAATTCCAAATTATAAAACCCATTTTTATCAGCATGTATTGCTGGTAAAAAGAAAGCTGTTTCATTAAAATTTTTACGAACGATTAGTTGTGGTTCTTGTGATTGGGGAAATTGGATTGGACCTTTTGTGCTTAAAATTAAAACTCCATTTACGGCTTTTGCACCATACAAATTTTCTGCATCTGCCCCTTTTAGGGTAATGCCTTCAACTATAGAATTAATATTTATTGCTTTTAAATCTCCTGTAAAAACTACGTCATCTAAAATTATTAAAGGTTGTGAGTAGGCTGATAAAGAAGTTACACCTCTTACTATTACTGATGTTGCAGTTGCGTATTCTAGTGATTTTCTGTTTAATGCACTCGTAACAACAACTTCACTTACATTAAGACCTGCTACTCTACCTTGCAAACCATTTTGGACATTAACTGTTTTATTATAAGGGTCGTAGGTGTCATTAATAAATGTTTTTCCATTTAATTTAGGAAATTCATCATATGCATAATCTAATGGATTAAGCCACCAAAGAGGTTCTACATTTCCATTTTTTGCAGGGAAGTTATATCTATTGTTAAATAAATTATTATCATATACACTATACCTTGAATCAAAACTATTAAAACTACTTATCGTACTATTCCAATTGCTGTTAAAGTAACGGGTATTGGCTTCCCTTGGTAAATGCCATTCATGTTTTTCAATTTTATCTAAACTAGCATCATACATCGTACTCATCAACTCTGCAAGTGTGTTTTTGTTTTTTGTTTTAATATTTACTTTAAATATTTGTTTACCGCCAGGCAATAATGTGGTACGGTATTTTTGTACAATAATTTCAGGATTGACTTCTGCCTCGTTGTATATAAATACAGTAGCCCCATCTTGGTAAATATTATTATTATAAATATTCAGTCGATTTATATTAATTCTCTCAATAGCATTTTCAGGTATTTTATAAGAAAATGTTTTTATACCATAGATTTCGTTGGCAAACACATAATCATTTACTAATTCTATTTTTTTATTGTTTTTTGCAAAATAACTAATGTGGTAGATGTAGTATAACTCGTCTGTATCGGCATTTCCTATAACCCATTTTAGAGTATCTTTATTTTTTATAGTGTTTACAGGCAAATAATCAAAAGACTCATTATTGGGCAATTGATTTTGTTTGGTATCGTACACTTTGAAATAACTGGTATTGCTTCCAATAATTTTACCAGTTTCAATTGCATAATATTTTACCAAATAATTACCTGGGGCTAATTTATTTTCAGGAAAAGTAAATGTGTTAGAACTATTGCTTTTTACTATTATTTCATATTGCAAAATATTATTTTCACTTTTTGGGATAGATGCTATTTGTAGTTTGTATAAGCCAGTAGCTAAATCAACATCTTGTGGTAGTTCATTTTTTGTATCTTTTTCTTTTTGATTATTTATTTTAAACAATTGAACCTTTACCATCTTTTGTACACTCCCAAATAAGTCATGGTTAGTTGTTATTTTTATTGTAGGTATGTTATTGTTATCAATGAATCTGGGCAAATTATTGCTAATTCTAACGGGTTGGTTAGACAACCTAAAATTGACATTAGCTTCATATGCCTCTCCAGTTTCATCAACCGCCTCTGCATTTATATAGTATTGAATGTAATTATTTACACTATCATTATGCTTGGTACTTTTTACTACTTCATTAGCAGGTATTTTTATTAATAATTCGCCTTTATCATTGGTGTAACCAATAGTAACAAATAATTCTTGTTTCGGTAAGCCTTTTGCAAGTATTGTTTCAATAGGATTGCTGTAACTTTTATTTATACTGTATTCAATTTTTACATTATTTAATTGTACCCCTGCAAACGATTTTACTTTTACTTTAATAGCTACACTATCGGTTAAATACAACTCTGCTTTGGGTTTTTCAATAGTAATTTCGTAAGTAGGGCGTTTGTATTCTTCTACTTTAAAAGCACCATCGTTTCTGTTATTATCATCTCCGTAATCATTATCAAAATTCCATTCTCCAGTTGGTGCATTTTTAGGTATTACATATTTACCCCAAAAGGAACCATATTTATTGGGAGTAAACTTTATAGTATCTACGGCTTTACTAAATGCATCGTTTATATAAATTTGGGGTCTTTTTTTAGTAAAGGCCTTTAAATATTTTAAATAGATTTTTTGAAAAAAAGGTAATTTTAAATTTTTTATAGTTAGTGGCAAAGGCTTTCCTGTATGCACATCGGGTATGGTAGCAATGCCTTTAAAATAAACGATTTGCCCTGGGCGGTAAATGGCCCTATCGGTAAAAATTTGTATAGCTAATTTCTCCTCATAAAAATCTTGCTTTGTATCAAAGTCTTCTTTGTAGTAAGCATCTCTCGGAAAGTTTCCAGTTGCATTACTTTTTGCAGTAAAAATAGCTGTATCGTTACCATAAAATACTTTAGCAAACTGTTTATCGTTTTTATTTACCACAAACCCTTGTGCATTTACGGTATGTTTTGATTCTTCAAAAATTTGTTGTTTGTTTATTATTTTGCCAAAGCTTACTGTTACCTTTTGTAATGGCTTTCCTGTATTACGATTAAGTACAAATACCTTTTCATCACTATTAATTACGGCAATGTTAGTTATGGTAAGATAAGTGTATTCAAATTTGTTCGTACTCTCCTTATCTGCCACAGGCTTGTATTGTATAACATAAGTGCCAGCAGGTAAGCTTTCTAAAAAAATAGTTCCATTGTGGTATTGCCAATCATTTAGGTCAGGTAATTTAACTATTTGCTCTTTAAATATGGGCAGGTTTTCTATTGCTTTTCTTTCTATGCTATCTACTTTATTCTGTAAATTATATATCGAATTAATAGCACTAATTTTTAGGTGTAATGCTGTGCAATTTTTATAACGTAAATAAATAATAGGCTTTATATTAGGTAATTGATAATCTTTTATCCAAGCCTTTGCCATTGGTTGTTGTGCATACTCAAAACCTATTTCTATATCATCTTTTAAATAAGCAAAACTATCTAACACTGCTTTTTGTTGGTGGTATAATTCTTTTGCTTGTACAAACAATAATCGTTTACTGGTATCAAATGTTTTGGTGTAAATATTACCATAGTTAATTTCTACATTGTTATAACCTGTAGCTTGTTGCATTTTATTTTTTATACTATAAAATACTCCAGCTGCCTTTACGGTATTATACGGCGATTGTACTAATTTATCTAAATATTTTTCATAAAAAAGTTGTTTATTTTCACTATAAATAAATTGGCTAAAATATAACCGCATTAACGTTTCTATGTAATAATAGGCTTGTGGATTTTTGGTATAACTACTTGCCCAATTTTTATATAAAGTAAAAACCTTTTGTGCATCGCCTTTAAAAGCTGTTAAAGTATCGCCTTGTTGCATTAATTCATCGGCACTTAAATCAAGATAATTAGCATTGTAAAAATTTAAATATTTATTTTGCTTACAATAACTAATGTATTCTGCATTGGCAACATCGTACAAAATAGGTTTGTACAAAAAAAGTAAAGGGTTTTGCGAAAGCCAAATAAATTCTTCAATTTTTTGGTTATCGCTATTCAAGCTATTTTCAATGGCTTCTTTGTAATGGAAATGAATAACACTATCTAGTTGATGATTTGTAAATGTTGCATAATTGGGCAACATCTTTTCATTTTTAAATAACGATGCTTTTGCCCTATTGAAATAATAATTTTTAAAATAACTTATACGCTTAGCCATTAGCAAATGCAGCATAGCCTTTGTTGTGGCAAAATCATTTTGTTTTAATTCTTTTTCAAGAGCAGCACTATTTTTAAAATAAAGTGTGTCCTCAGTTTTTACATCTTTTATTAATACTTGATAATACAGGCAACGAATTTTTGCTATTGGTTTATTTTCATTTACTGCAAAGGTTAACATAAGTTGCAGGGCATTTTCGGTATCCGTTAATTGTTGCTTATTGGCAATTTTATCGCTTACAATTTTAAAAGACGCTTCACTTATATCTGTTTGTGCAAATGATAGATTACAAATAAAAAATAAACAGCAAATAAAAAATGTTCTCATTTAAGTAGTTTTAATAGAGATGCTAATTTAAAATGCTTTACATAAAGAAGTAAAAAACCGACTAGCTAAGCTTTAAAAAACTTAATTAGTTGTGGCAGTAACATCGGCAATTTTAGATGTATACAATTGCATACCACCAATTCCTAAAATTTCTATAGCATAAATTCATAATTCCTAATTCTTAATTCCTATTTATAACCCCACTCCCTTTCCCTTAATATATCCTGTTATCCATCCTACTTGCCCGTTTTTAATAAGCCTAAATTTTTTGCTGCTATTTGCTGCTTCAAACTGCCGCATAATTTTTAGCAATAATCCACTGCCTGCTAATAACGATTTAGCATCAAAAACATTTAGTACTCGTTTTACTTCTTTTCTAATTTTTGTAAGTTCTGCATCGGGCATTCCTCTAATCATAAGCTTAGCTGTATCAGGTATTACATCGTAGTATTTTATTAAATTTTCTCTAAAGCGTTCTACTTCTTTGTAAGTAACATCAAGGGTTTGGCTTTCGGTTTTTTCTGGTCGTAGTAAAGTGGCAACAGCCCAAGCAATGCCGCCGCTAACCGCCATGGTAGTGCTTCCTGGATAAGCCCCACTTGCATTTACGGCATAAATAATATCTGTTTTTTCAATACTATCGGTAACGCTATTTATGTTTTTTGAAAAAGCAATAAAATCACAAGGGCTACCGCATTTTTTTTCGGTAGCATTAGTTGTACTTTTTGTGCCTTGCGGTAATTGAAACATGGTAAACTTATCTTCCTTACTAAAATATCCACCCTTTGTATTACCACTACCAATATCAATTAAAAAAGTATTGTACCTATTTTCATCCGCTACAATTCCATAATGCGATAATACAGATTCTTTTAATACACTCACCACTTCTACCTCTTTTTTATCTTCATTTATTGTGGCTCTAAAATCACTAATTAAATTTTGTATGTAATCGTTTTTCTTTGCTTTATCTGCTTGTGCTTTTACGCCACTACTTAGTACAGTTGCTATATCGTTTGATGAAATACTGTACTTATTTTTAACAAAATTATACAACCCACTAAAAGCATTTAATGTGGCTGTTTTACTTTTTTCATCAAAACTTATAAAATCGGTATTTACAGATGTATCTTTTAAAACAGTATAATTGTTATCTACTTTTTTAAGCACAGTTAGTTTTACTCCTTTTGAGCCAACTTCAATACCTGCAATATTTTTTTCGGTTTGTGCAAGTGCTGCATTACCAATTATCAAACTAATTACAATAAAAATACTTTTCATCTTACTAATTAAATTTTAGCAAAAATGCAGTATTCAATTTTATTTTTTGGGTTAGATAAAAAACGGTGCAGAAGTTGTTTATAAGAAGCCTGTTTATCTCCCAAAGAAAAAGGACAAATTTTAGAAAATAGTGAAGCTACTACCTCCCGCCTTATCGGCAAAAAAATAGCTGCAAAGTCGGTATGGAGAAAAAAAATTAAATTAACTGGGCTTCTCAATTTTCAATCTACGAGTTCCCTCTCCTTTGGAGAGGGGTTGGGGTGAGGTTTTAAGCCGTATCATTTGCAACACAATAGCCCCTAAAATAAATATCAACCCTATATAAAAAGAGTTATTTAAATATTCGTTTTCTTTAAAAAAGATAAACGCTAAAATAATACCATAAACAGGTTCTAAATTGTAGGTAAGGTTAGTGGTAAATGCCGATACTTTTTTTAACGCATTTAGTTGCAAATTAAAACTAAGCACTGTACATAATAATGCCAATACTAACAACCATGCCCAATCGCTTAATGTAGGTAAATAATACCTTGCAGGAAATTGCAAAAGATAAATAGGAATTAACGCTGTTAAGGCTATTAAGCCACCGCTTAATTCGTATAGCGTTACCGTTTGTGGAGTGTGTTTTTCTAAAAAAATTTTATTAAAAATTGGGAATAATGCACTGCCCATTGCCGATAAAATACCAAATACAATACCCACTTTATATTGTGGGTGAAAATCGAAAATGATGTAAATACCAATAATAGCCATTACCCCCAATAATAATTCTATAAAATTTATTCTCTTTTTTAAAATCAATGGCTCAAACAAGGCAGTAAAAAAACTGGTAGCACTAAAACATACCAACGCTACCGATACATTGGCATATTTAACACTGCCATAAAACGTTACCCAATGTGCTGCCACAATTACGCCAACTCCTGCAATTTTTAACGCTTCTTTTAGCGGCAGTTTTTTTAATTGATTGTTAAAATAATGCAAAATAAATAAGGCAATAACTGTTAACAGTAATCTATACCAAACCAATAAACCTTCGTTTAATTTTATAAGCACACCTAAAATAGCCGTAAACCCTGCTAAAAAAACCGCAATATGTAGTTGAAGAAGTGCTTTTTTCATGTTGTAAAGATAAGGATTGAGTCACCCTCTATAGCAGGTAGGGGAGGAAGAAATACTCATGAATGACTTTAGAATTACGTTGATTTTTTTTCACTTATCTCATAAATACTAACAAAACTTAATCGTTTAAAAAGTCCCTACTAGTCCCCTCTCCCTTTGGAGAGGGGTTGGGGTGAGGTCTTAGACCAAAATATTTGCTAAACGGTTACTCCCAAACGTTAAACATAAGTATATTTGCCCACTATAACCAAATACTATATGAATTTTAAACGTATTAATAACATTGCCGGATGGCTTGTTTGCTTAATTGCTTGCTCTGTTTACATTATGACTATGGAGGCTACGGGTAGCCTTTGGGATTGTGGCGAATTTGCCAGTAGTGCATACAAACTACAAGTTCCTCACTCACCAGGTGCTCCTTTTTTTGTATTAATTGGCAGGTTATTTATGGCTCCTTTCGATCCTCAACATGCTGCCACAGGTATTAACCTAATGAGTGCTTTGGCTAGTGGCTTTACCATATTATTTTTATTTTGGACCATTACCCATTTTGCAAAAAAGTTAGTTGCAAAAAATAATATTGAGCCTACTATGCAACAAACTATCAGCATTATTGCTGCTGGTGTTGTAGGTAGTTTAGCCTATACTTTTAGCGATAGTTTTTGGTACAGTGCGGTAGAGGGTGAGGTTTATGCACTATCAAGTTTTTTTACTGCATTACTATTTTGGGGAATACTTAAGTGGGAACAAAATGTTGTTATTGAAGAAGCACAAGGCATTAAAGGGCATTTTACTAAAGCCGATAGATGGATAATTTTAGTATTTTATTTAATGGGCTTATCGGTAGGTGTGCATTTGTTAAATATATTGGTAATACCAGCAATGGTTATGGTGTATTATTTTAAAAGATATAAGGCTACAGGCTGGGGAACTTTTTTTGCTTTTATCATAGGCTGTGTTATTACTGGTGTAGTACAAAAAGCTATGATACAATGGACTATTAAGGGCTCTGGTAGTTTTGATGTGTTGTTTGTAAATAGTTTTGGCTTACCATTTTTTAGTGGTTTTGCCTTTTTCTTTTTATTAATTGCAGCATTAATTTATTTTGGTTTAAAAGTAGCTCACAATAAAAATTGGAATTTATTAAAACTTGGTTTATGGGGTTTTGCTTTTATGATGTTAGGTACATTTAGCAGTTATTTTACCACCCTTGCCCGTAGTAATGCCAACCCAGCAATAGATATGAGCAATGTTGATAATCCTATTAACTTAGTTAGTTATTTAGCTAGAGAGCAATATGGCGATTGGCCAATTTTATACGGACAAGATTTTACTGCCGAAGTTAAAGATGTGAAAACAGTAGAAACTTATGTAAAAAGTAATGGCAAATACGAAAAAAATGGAAGAAAATCTAGCTATGTGTATGATGCCGCAGATATGCACTTATTTCCTCGTATGTGGGATGCTAGCAACGATCAAGGCCATGCCGATTATTACGCTAGTTGGATGGGCATAGGAAAAGATAAAGAAGGCAATTACGAAAGAGCCCCAACAATGGGAGAAAATATTGGATATGCTATGCAGTATCAAGTTGGTTGGATGTATATGCGTTATTTTATGTGGAACTTTGCTGGCAAGCAAAACGATATACAAGGGGTATACATGAGTAATGTAAGAGATGGTAATTGGAAAACTGGTATTGGCTTTTACGATGCTATGCGTTTAGGCAATCAAGATACAATGCCCGATAGCATTAAAAATAATAAGGCCAATAATAAATTATATGCATTGCCTTTAATTTTAGGATTACTGGGATTATTCTTCCAAATAAAAAATAACAAGCAAGATGCTTTGGTGGCAGGTTTATTATTCTTTTTTACTGGTTTAGCTATTGTATTTTATTTAAACCAAGCTGGCAACCAACCTAGGGAAAGAGATTATGCTTTTGTAGGTTCGTTTTATGGCTTTGCAATATGGATTGGGTTAGGGGTTTTATTTGTAAAAGAATTATTGCAAAAATTAATTAAAAGTGAGAGTGGTGCAAATATTGCAGCAGCAGCTTTGTGTACGTTAGCAGTGCCAGTTATAATGGCAAGCCAAGAGTGGGACGACCATGATAGAAGCAAAAAA
>JANNWD010000147.1:0-2077 GCA_031408315.1 Bacteroidota bacterium | reverse complement strand
CAAAAATTGATTACCCACAAGGCATTGTTAGTGCTAATTTATGCTTATCACATGCTTACTCACTAAAAGGCAAGTTCACTCTAGCCTTAGATTACACAAAAAAAGCCTCCATATTAGCCTCTTCATTAAAAAATGATTCTTTATTAGCCTACAGCCTTTTAAGTGAAGCCGGTTATCATTATAATACCAGTAACTACGATCAAGGAATAGAGCTTTGTTTAAAAGCTTTGAAATATTTTGAACCTCAAAAAAATACACTTGGTATTATAAAATCAAAAAACTTGATGAGTCAAATTTATCAGCTAAAAAATGATTTACCTAAAGCTGAAAAATTATTAAAAGAAAATATGTTACAACTTTCTAAAGTAGATGATTCTAGAATGAGAGCTAGTACCATGCACACTTTAGCTAATGTATATGGTATGCAAGAAAAATATGACGAGGCATTGAAATTAGATAAAGAAGGTTTGGCTTTGTGTAATACAGAAAATATGGTTTTCTTAACCTCACAGTTTTACGATAACATGGCAAACTGCTATATGTATAGTGGCAAGTACGATAGTGCCACAAAATATTTTACTATCTGCCTTAGTATAGACTCTGCATTTGATAGCAAAAAGCAAATGAGTGATACTTATTTAAATTTAGGTAACATGGCTTTAATGCAGAAAAAATTTATAGAAGCAGAAAAATATTTTTTAACCTCCATTGAACTTTCCACCTCATCTGGTTATAAACAAGGTAATTATGAAGCATTGAATTTACTAGCAGAAACCTACAATCAATCTAATAAACATAATGAAGCCATAGTAGCTTTAAAAAAAGCATACAAAGTAAAAGATAGTATTATAAATGAACGATCAGAAAGTAAAATTGCAGAACTGGAAACAGTATATCAAACCGAAAAAAAAGAGCAGCAACTTAAATTACAGCAAGCCCAAATAAGTAAAAAAAATTATTTGCTTTGGGGCATAAGTGCCGCAAGTATTTTTTTAATACTTACCGGATTTAGCTTGTACAAAAAAAGGCAAACACAAAATAAATTAGCCCTGCAAACAGAGGTAATGAAGCAGCAAGATATAGCTACGAAAGGCATTTTAGAAGCCGAAGAAAAGGAACGGCAACGTATTGCTAGAGATTTACATGATGGTGTGGGGCAAGTAATGAGTGCTGCCAAAATGAATTTATCGGCTTTTGAAAGTGAGCTTGTTTTTAAAGATGAAAATCAAAAACTATCGTTTGAAAAAGTAATTAGTTTGGTTGACGAAGGTTGTAAAGAAGTACGAAATGTTAGCCACCAAATGATGCCAAATGCATTACTAAAAGCTGGCTTAGCAAGTGCAGTAAAAGAATTTATTGATAAAATAGACAGCCCTACTTTAAAAGTAAATTTATATACCGAAGGTTTAAACGAACGATTAGATAACAATGTAGAAACAGTTTTGTACAGAGTAATTCAAGAGTGTGTAAATAATGTAATAAAACATTCTGCCGCAAATCAATTAGATATTTCATTAATAAAAGATACCGATGGCATTAGTGCTACCGTAGAAGATAACGGCAAAGGATTTTCTGTTTTGGATGCCACTAATTACGAAGGAATTGGATTAAAAAATATAAAATCAAGAGTAGAGTTTTTAAAAGGTACGGTAGATTTTGATAGTAGTGAAGGAAGGGGAACTTTGGTGGCTATTCATGTGCCCACCTAGTTAATGAATACTAAATAATTGTAAAATATGAATTTTAATAGAGTTATTGTTTTAGTGATTTTTTCCTTATTTAATGTTAATTGTTTTAGTCAATTAGCAGAAAGCGATAGCTTAAAAAAAATTATTGAGTCGACTATTGCAGAGAAAGAAAAATTAAATGCATATAAAAAACTAAGTAACATTTTTGTCACTAAAGACTTTGATAAAAGTCAAACATTCTCTACAATTGGTTTAACAATTGCTGAAAAAACTAATGACTTTTTTTCTCAAGCATATTTTAAAAAACAAATTGGGCTAGTCTATTATTTTAAAGGCAAGTATGACAGTGCAGCTAATTATTATTACAATGCGTTGGATATCTTAAAAAC
>JANNWD010000146.1:0-4488 GCA_031408315.1 Bacteroidota bacterium | reverse complement strand
ATATCAAAAAATAACAGCCGATATTACACAAAACACTTTAGGGTTAACAGCAAAGTATATTGCCGCTGATGCCACAACAGGCTCTTTTTCTCCAGATGGTACAGACCCAACACCACTTACAGATTATAACAATAGAGAATTTTGGACTTTCAATAAACCAAGTGGAGGTACAGCTAGGGCGGCTATCACCGTTTATTGGGATGGCTACAACGATGTTTCTGTAATACCCCTTGTTAACAGAAGAGTTGCCAATAAGTATATCAATAAATGGTATAATGAAGGTAATGTGGCAACAGTAACTGGTAGCACTTTAGTAGGCAGTATTACCAGTAATGTTATTATTGACAATTTTACTAGGGTAACATTGGGTACAATAATTGGAGCTTTGCCTTTAAACTTACTAAGTTTTACTGCTACACCTCAAAGTAATAATGCATTCTTAAATTGGAAAACAAACAATGAAATAAATGTAAATAGCTTTAATATAGAAAGAAGTACAGATGGCATTGCTTTTAATTACATTGCAAATGTAAAAGCTAATGGTACTGGCGGCATCAATACTTATACCTATACCGACTACAATGCTGCTGATTTAGTACCTACCTCTTTACCCGTTTATTATCGCTTAAAAATGTTAGATATTGGTGGAGCATATAAGTATAGTGAAATACGTAAAGTACAATTTACTGGGTCAATCCTAAATATATCAAAAGTATGGCCTAATCCAAGTATGGGTATTTATAATGTTAGTTTAGCTAATAATCTAAATAATTCTATAACATTTAAAATTTACAATGAAGCCGGGCAGTTAATTATGGTACAAAAAGCAACTAATGTAAATAATAGCTTAGTTAATCTATCTTATTACCCTAATGGTATTTATTTACTTAAAACCAATACTGGAGAAGTAGCAAAACTGATTAAAAATTAACGTAATAAGAAAATTGAAAAAAAAGCATCAATTTATAAAATTGATGCTTTTTTATTATATGAGTATATCTGTTAAACTTTTAGCACACATTTTTTGTATATAAATAATAAAGTAAATTTGCACAATGAAAAAGTGGTTATTTATAGTTGGGGCATTTTTTTTACTCTCTTGTGAAAAAAATATCAATTTTAATTTAAAAAATGCGGAAGATGTATTGGTGGTAGATGCTCAAATTGAAAATGGGCAAGCTCCAATTGTAGTGCTAAGCAAAAGTTTAGATTTTTTTAGCAAGATAGACCCTCAAATTTTAGCTAATTCGTTTGTACGTAATGCCAATGTAAATATTACAACAGGTAGCACAACGCATAAATTAAAAGAGTATTCAGCCCCATTGGGCGGTGGTTATACCGCATATTATTATTCATTAGATTACAGCAATCCTTCTTCTAACTTAGTTATTGGGCAATTTGGCAAAAGTTATTCATTAAATATTGTTGCCGAAAATAAAACCTACACATCTTCTACAACAATTCCTTTTTTAACTAAATATCCAGATAGTTTATGGTTTAAAGTAGCTCCTCAAAACCCCGATACCACCTTACGAGTTTTATTTGGAAGAACAACCGATCCTCCGGGTTTAGGAAACTACATTCGTTATTTTACAAAGAAAAATAGTGAGCCTTTTTTCCCAGGTCCAAATTCGGTTTTTGATGATGCATTTATTGATGGAACAACTTATGATATACAGGTAGAGCAAGGTATTGATAGAAATAATCCTTCATCAAGAGATAACAATTTTTTTAAAAGAGGAGATACCGTAACCGTAAAATTGTGCAATATTGACAAGCCTACTTATACATTTTGGAACACTTGGGAGTTTGCACAGCAAAGTATTGGTAATCCGTTCAGTCAACCAAATAAAGTACTTGGTAATGTAAGCAATGGGGCGTTAGGAGCATTTTGTGGATATGCAGCTTGGTATAAAACTTTAATTGCCCAATAAACGTACATAAGTATATTTTTACAGAAAAATTTAATAGAATGGAAAAAGTGAATTGCCTAATTATAGGCTCTGGACCAGCAGGTTACACAGCAGCAATTTATGCCAGTAGGGCAGGATTAAACCCAGTTTTGTATCAAGGCATACAACCAGGTGGACAGTTAACTATAACAACAGAAGTAGAAAACTATCCTGGTTATCCTGATGGAATACAAGGGCCAGAAATGATGGTACATTTTGAAAATCAAGCAAAAAGAATGGGTAGCGATATACGCTATGGCTTGGCTACAAAAGTTGACTTTAATGTGCATCCTTTTATAGTAGAAATTGACGAAGAAAAATGGATAGAAGCCAATACCGTAATTATAAGTACTGGTGCAAGTGCAAAATGGTTAGGATTAGAAAGTGAGCAACGATTAAATGGCTATGGTGTAAGTGCTTGTGCCGTTTGTGATGGTTTCTTTTTTAAAGGGAAAGAAGTAGCCATTGTTGGAGCTGGCGATACTGCAGCGGAAGAAGCTTTATACTTGTCTAAAATATGTAGTGTAGTACACATGATTGTACGAAAAGGCGAAATGAGAGCAAGTAAAATAATGGCTGATAGAGTTTTAGCAACAGCCAATATAAAAGTATATTGGCACAGCGAAACCGATGAAGTTTTAGGCGATAAAAAAGTAGAAGCTGTACGAATTAAAAATAATGAAACAAACACCACACAGGAAATACCTGTAAGTGCATTTTTTGTAGCCATTGGCCATAAACCTAATAGCGATATTTTTAATGGGTTTTTAACAATGGATGAAGCTGGGTATATAAAAACAATACCAGGTACATCTAAAACAAATATAGAAGGTGTTTTTGCTAGTGGAGATGTACAAGATAAAATTTACCGACAAGCTGTAACTGCCGCTGGCAGTGGCTGTATGGCGGCTTTAGATGCTGAAAGATGGTTGAGTGAAAAGGGATTGCATTAAGAATTAAGAGTTAGGAATGCCTTTGGTTAATGGGTTTAAGTAGTAACATAAGTTTGTAAAAAAATAGTAAATCTTAATTATTCAATATGACCATTCATCTTCATAACCTAAAATTTTTCTCTTATCATGGTATACATGAAGAAGAAAAAATATTAGGTACAGAATTTGAGGTAGATATTGAAGTAGATATTAATCAAACCGAACGAATAGATTCTATACACCAAACATTAAATTATGTGGAGGTGTACGAAATGGTTAAAAAAAGAATGGCAATCGCCACTCCATTATTAGAAACCATTGCAGAAGATTTACTGAAGGAAATTCATCAATCATCTACTTTAATAAAATCAATAGCAATAGCAATAAAAAAAATAAATCCACCAATAGAAAATTTTGTAGGCTCTGTTGGTGTTAGTTTAAAAAAGTGTTTTTCCGTATGAAATATTTAATAGTATCTGTTTTTAGTTTTCTTTTTTCCATAAGCATTTATGGACAAGATGTTGCTGCCATTATAAAAGAAGCACAACGACTAGAAGCTACATTAAATGAAAAAGCAGCATTCAATAAATTTAAAGAAGTATTACAATTACAACCTAACCATTTACATGCCCTTACAAAATGTAGTGAATTAGCTAGTAGAATTAGTAAAAGAGAAAAATCGAAAGTAATACGGGAAGCCTATTATTCAATTGCTAAAAGCTATGCCACCAATGCTCTAAAGGTAGATGCAAATAGTTCGGATGCAAACGCTGCTATGGCTATTGCAATGGGTAGAGCAGCATTAGATAAAAGTGGAAAAGAAAAAATAGCTGCGGTAAAAGAGATAAAGAAATATTGCGACTTAGCAATAAAGTATAATGCCAATAATTACGTAGCGTGGCATATTATTGGCAAATGGCATTATGAAGTAAGCAATCTTAATGGAATAGAACGAACTGCAGCCAAAATATTTTTTGGAGGGTTACCCTCTGCATCTTTAAAAGAGAGTATTCAGGCTTACGAAAAAGCAAAAACTATTGACCCTGGTTTTGTTTTAAATTATTTAGAATTAGCAAGAGCCTACAAACGTAATAATGAAAAACCAAAAGCAATATCTATGTTAAAAATATTAGCTGTGTTACCCAATAAAACTGAAGATGATATTAATATAAAAGATGAGGCGGCTATTTTTTTAAAAGATTTACAATAAACTAGAATACCCAATGCTGGGTATTGGTTTTGCATAAGTTTTATTTATCTTCACTAAAATAAATAATACGTATGGTAAAACATTTTCTTGCAATAGCAATTTTATTTAATTGTATCCCTGCATACGCTCAAAATAATCAATCTCAATACGATCCACATGTATTGTTTGCTCCGCTTTTTTACAATGGTAATGGCACAATTACAAGAGCAGCAAATGGAGAGCCCAATACAGCCTACTGGCAAAACAAAGCCGATTATAAAATTACTGCTTCCTTAAATGATGTTACCAATGAGATAACTGCAAGTGTTATAATTACCTATAAAAATAATAGTCCACAAGCTTTGCCATTTATTTGGCTTCAGTTAGATCAAAATTTATTTGCCAAAGGAAGTAA
>JANNWD010000145.1:0-10987 GCA_031408315.1 Bacteroidota bacterium | reverse complement strand
CAAAATGATTGGTAACGCTGGTCCCGTTCGTATGGGAAAAGTGTTAGCCCAAACAATTTTTAATGATTTAGCGAATTTGAAAGTTGAAAAAAGACAAGCAAAAGTTGTAAATTCAAATTTCCTTTCTGGGCATACAGTTCGTGAACGTATGCTAGAAATTGTCAATGCCGTAGCCCAATAAATTTATGCCAACAGTAGCCAAGCAAACCCAAAATGGTAAAGCGTTTGAATATGCTTTATTAAATTCATTTTTAGAAAGATTACAAGTTTTAACTTCTGTTTCAGTTGTTGAAAGTGAGCCATACAAAACTGCAAAAAAGTGTTTTGAAAGTTTCAACCAAACTGAAAAAGGTTTGTATAATTTGAATGCAAGTTTTGCCGTGAATTTTCTAATTGATTTAGAACCAAAATTATCAAGAGGAATTGACAAAACTGATATTTTGCAGCTTGAAATTGTTTCTGATAAGCAAGGTCAAATTGGCGATGTTAGAGATGTACTTGCAATTCGGTCATTGCAAAAATGGGAGATTGGAATTTCTGCAAAAAATAATCACAGAGCTGTAAAACATTCTAGACTTTCAAATGATATTAACTTTGGCGAAAAATGGCTTGGTTTCTCCTGTTCTCAAAACTACTTTACTGAAATTAAACCAATTTTCGATGAACTTGCAAAATTAAGAACTGCAAGTAAGGCAACACAAAAATGGTCAACTCTTGGAGATTATCACACTTCTGTTTATGTTCCTATTTTAAATGCTTTTAAAAAAGAGTTGCTACGACTTGACGAGGGAAATCCTGGAATTGTCGCTCAAAAATTAGTTGAATACTTAATAGGGAATCAAGATTTTTACAAAGTCATAAAAGGAAAAAACAAAGTTGAAATTCAAGCTTACAATTTACACGGAACTTTAAATTTAGCTTTCAAAGATGTGAAGCCAAAGCTAAAAATTCAGAAACTAAAACTACCCAATCGGTTAATTGAGGTTGTTTATCAAGAAAACTCTCAAACTACTTTATTGGTAACACTCACAGAGGGCTGGCAAATTTCTTTCCGAATTCATAATGCAAGTTCTAGAATTGAACCTTCTCTAAAATTTGATATAAATTTAGTTTCTGCACCACATACACTTTTTACAAATCATTTGTCTTTAGCATAATTTTCAACTGTCGAATTTTTAGAAATGTTGAGTAAAATGCAGAGTGCTGGCGGGGTGACGCATAACGTTTAGGGCTTGGCGAAGTACGGGTATTAGTATTACGTCCAGCCCGGAACTGATATTGAAAAATGTTTTGCAGTACAAGATAACAATTAATGCTAAATTATTAACGTCCTGCCCGATATGAAGAACAATATTGCTGTAACTGCTGAAATGTACACCGTCCTGCCCGTATTTTGCCAAACCCAGTGTTATATGCATCCCGACTGTAACGTTAATTAATGTAAACCGTCCTGTTACTTATAGAGTTTGCCAAGAAGCGTAGGACAAATGAAGCTGTTGGTACTGGTTTGCTTTTGTGTGTTGGCTTTTGTGTGCCAGTACCAAGTGCTTTATTTGTAGCCTAGCTAGGTTAGGATAAAGCTTTCATGTCCACCATAGGTAAACTGCCTATTAGTACTATGGTTTAAGTTAATAGTATTGTGTCTGCCGATAAAATAGTTGCCGCCAAAGGGAGTATTGTCAGTGCCGATGGTCTAACTGTTAAAGCCATTCCAACAATTGTTAAAGCCGCTATGATTATTAATAACGCCAAAAGAAACATTGAAATCGCCATTGTGAATTTTGTCGGAGCCAAATGAAAAATATAAAACGCCAAAGAAAATATTAAAAGTGCCAAAGAGAGTTTTAAAGTGTCCGCCCCGAGAATTGAAAAAGACGGTGGTAGTTTTAATACCGCCGCCTTTAGTTTTAAAAAATAGATTCCTCGTTCCTCGGAATGACAGAAGGGAATATACTTAGTCTTTACGGTTTTTAAATTCCAATTTACTTACTTGTTTGTATTGTGGACTTGTAGCACCAAAGATGGACTTAACATATTTCTTGATGTCTAAGGCTGTATTAACGATTCCTGTTAATGGATTGTACAAAGCAGCGTTACGATTGATACGGCTGTTGCTCCAATTGGTATAGCTATCTATTACTGCCGTGTTGGTTGCTTTAAGTTGGTCTAACTTGGTTTGATTGGTAGTAACTGTTAATTCTGTTTCGTTGGGGCTATAATTACTATCTGCCGATAATAACTCAATTAGCTTTGAGAAGTGTTCAATTTTTTGGTCGTAACTCTGCTGGCTTGTAGAGATTGTTTTGTCGGGAGGTGGAGTAGCCCCTTCTGCAACTACTACTTCTACAGCCTTTGGTGTTGCTCTTTGTCCTTGTATTTTTCTGTTAATGGTTCTGGCATCTTTTACAGTTTCAACACTAGCATCGGTAGCATCTAAGGCATTGATAATTTTTGTGCCTAATGGTTTTAGGGGCTTAAACGCTATCATACGACTATTGGTAGCATTGTTAAAAGTGGTTTGTGTTGTTTTTACTTGTTGCAAGGTTGTTTGTGCATTTGCTAATTGGGTTACAAGGCTGTCGATACGGTGTGCATCTTTGCTTGGGTTGTAAGTGGCTGCGTAACCTTTACAAAATGAGATTAAATCTTCAAAGTTGGCTACATCTTTTGCATGGCCTGTTTCGGATGTACTTGGCATAATTTTAAATTTTTGTTTGCACCAAATTAAAATTATGCCTGTTAAATATTTTTTAAAGGGCTGTTAATTAAATTGTAAGGTTTGGAATTTAGGTTTGAGGTTTATGCTAAAGTGTTGTTGGTACGCTAACGCACAAATGCCATTGCTTCGATACCAAACAACGGCGACTGTGTGCTACCAACAACGGCAAAAAAGTAAAATGAGTGTACTTAATGCTGTTAAAAATAAACTGTTAGCAAGGGTTGTAGCTTGTGTTAATAACCAAAGAGAATATGTGAAAAAAACAGCTTAAAATTTATTTGATTATGTCATAGAAATCAACGGCGACTGTGTGCTACCAACAACGGCAAAAGACAACGGCGGATTTTGTGCTACCAACAACGGCAAATGCAACTTTTAAGGGACAAACATCGAATTTTTTTATGTAAAGTAAAAAAATTTCAAGTAGGATTTACAAATTTTAATAAAGTTTTCTTAAAATCATAAATTAAAAATTCAATGTCACTTCTTTTCTCCAAAAATGATTTGATATAAAATAATGCATCATCTAAAGATTCGAATACTCTATAAATTTTTGAGTCGTTACTGGTAACGGTATTAAAATTTATATCAACAATATGACCCGTTGCCGTTGCTGCCGCTAATATTGCAACTTGATTTTTTTTTAACTGTGGGAAGTTGTACATAAAATATTTTAATGAATATATGGAAAAAATGTGCAAGTACAGCTGGTAGTCTTCCCTCGTAATAATACCTCGGATTCATTAAGCAATTGCGGCAGGAGTATGGTTTTTATAAGTACCTGTTGGAATGGTAGCAAGGCCTACCATAATTTTACCAATCACTATTTTCAATCAAACATGCTAACATTTTTTAATTGAAAAAAAATGATTAAAATCCATAAAAAAAATATTGTCAAAGCAATTAATCTTTCCTTTCTTTTCTTACAAACAAAAAAAGTTATTATCAATATAGCTATTTGGGAAAGCACTAAAATAAAACCATAATCAAATATCCATAAGCGATATTTTATCGATAATATTCTTTCTCCTTTTATTGAAAGATTTTCTAAAACTATTAACCCAATACTAAATAAAGGAATAATTAAATTTGATAGCATGACTTTAAACATAAATTTATTTTATTGATTAAAATTGAGGTAGTTAAATTCTCTGTATTGATTTGAGTAATGTCCACCAATGAAGTTTGTAGTAGTTTCTAATTTAGAAGCATTATACCATTCATTAGCTTTGACTGAATAAATTCCAAATTGTAAGGGTACTCCTAGATAACGCATTGAATTTGGATCATCCGAGCCTAATATTCTACCATATCCATTAAAATTTCCTTGAGCTGCAATAAAGCCAGTGACGCCTGCTTTAAAACCATTTGTCATAGATGGAACACCGTCACTGTAGACCGTAGAAATCATTTGAATATGATTAGGATTTTTTTTGCTTTCTGAGGTAAGTACATTCAAAAAAAGCTTTCAGTGGCAATGGTGGCTGGTTCTAAAGTAGCTAAGGGTCTTCCTCTATTTCCCTACTTTTCTTTGATATGAATGCTCTAATTGACCGATAGATACGTTAACATCTTTTAATACACTAGTATCATTAGTTAGATAATAATATGAACAAGAAATTAAAAATGCTTTTTCTGGTTCATTTTCAAACGCTTTCCCCCAGATGTTTTTATAAATACTATCATTTTTATTAAAAAAAATGGTTTCAAAATTTTTCATTGACGTAATCTCATAATCTGGAATGCTGTCATTCTTTTTTTTCAAGTCGTTGGAAATGTGAGATTGGGGTAACTTATCATTATTCCTTAGGCTGTAAAATACTACTAATCCTATATTTATTCCTATTGACATTATCATAATTAGATTTTTCATGTTTTATTTAGTTTTATTTTTCTTTCTCCTTTTCTTTAGTTACTGTAGCAGACTGGTTTGAATTAGTGCTTGTATTTGTATTTTTATTGGGTGTAAATTGAAAATTACGTTCATACCAAGAAGGGGCTTTCTTTGCATCATAATCATCAGCACTATAAGAGCCAGTCATCTTGCCATTTTTAAACACATTCCAATTACCTTTTTTGTCATTAATAGTGTGGGGTGCATCATCTTTATAATCTGCTCTATTATTTTTTGGGTCATCAATTTGCCGAGGACCTAATTCTTTACCAGAAAGTGAAAAAGCATCTCTTTCATCAGGGGCAATAATGGTTAGGTCAGGGAATTCTGCACTCTTGGTTTCTGCAAAATGAAATTAAATCTTGAAAGTTGGCTACGTTTTTTGCATGACCTGTTTCGGATGTACTTGGCATAATTTTAATTTTTTGTTTGCACCAAATTAAAATTATGGGTGTTAAATATTTTTTAAAGCGTTGTTAATTAAATTAAAAATTTATTTTTGGTTTTTATTTTGTGCTAAAGTGTTGTTGGTACGCTAACGCACAAATGCCATTGCTTCGATACCAGACAACGGCGGGCTTTGGGCTACCAACAACGGCGAAGCGTCATACTCTTTTTTAGTAGGGGATGATTCAACATCCCTCCCATTTGTGCCACCATCTTGTCTTTCCTTAATAGCTTTGATATCTTTCTTATTTAAATCATGTTCCATTTCATGGGC
This sequence comes from Bacteroidota bacterium, assembly GCA_031408315.1. Classification (GTDB taxonomy): domain Bacteria; phylum Bacteroidota; class Bacteroidia; order Chitinophagales; family Chitinophagaceae; genus Ferruginibacter. Next base: position 5,653 of record JANNWD010000145.1, on the reverse strand, counting down.
TACAAAAAGAAAATTATCTAAACCGGTACCCTTTAATTAAAAGCCCAACATCATCAATAAAAAAAAGAGTATCACTTTTAACGTTAATATTTTTTAATATAGTTGAAGTGTTTCCAAAATTGATATGCATATTTTTATTAAGGATTTTATATGCATAAGCTTTAGAATGCTGAAAATAATAAATAGAGTCCTTTCGTATATCCCAAACTGGGCTTTCTTCGCCTAATCCTCCCCATTTCCCTATTATTTTACTCTCAGTTTCATTTTGACTTTCAGTAACTTTTTTATTTATTGGATTGTGTCTATCCTCAACGTCATTACAACTTGCAAATAAAAAAGCAAAAAAAACGGTATAACAAATAAAATGATTACCCATATGCTACTTAAAATTTAAAAATTTAAAATATTATTCTATTGATAAGGATGTCCATATCCATATAATTTTTGTTTGGGGAAAGTATCTTTAGCTTTTTCATTCGTAAGAGTTCCACCACCATTCCCGTCTTGTTTTGTTGTAAGGCCTGTTCCTCTGTTATAAACAGTATTTCCTTTTTTAAGAAAAACTGGATCTACTCCTGTTCCAGTAGCAGTAATTTGGGAAGAAAAGCTATAATAATTTGCAGTTTCAAGTAAAGCACCTCTGTTATGTGTTACTTGTAAGTTATCAAAATAAACATCAATATTGGTTGCCTCGTTGCTAGTGTAAATATACAAATATCCGCTTTTAGCCACTGTTAAAAATGATTTAACGTGGAGTGTAGTAACACCGCTTGCACCGACTTGCTCAAGGCTTTGGACTACCAACAAAGGCGAAATGCCTTAGTTGTTGGTATTACGACTCTTTTCTTTTTTCGTCATTCCATTTTATTAAATAGGCTACTATTAGGAATAAAAATGCAATAGTAAAATTTATTATAGGTATGTATATAACATAATACCATGGGTCTACTTCGTAATCATTACCTTGTAACTTCCAGTTAATTTCTGGATTTAAATGAACTACATACCACCAGTATAAAAATAAGAGTACATTCACTATAAAAAAAAGTCTAAAAAGATTTGCCCAAAAAATATTATTACGCAACCTTGTTTTTTTTAGAAAACAACATCCATAAATAACAGCAACTAAATATGCCAACTCTTGTAGAAGTATTAAAAAGGCTTGAAAACTACCTTGCACATGCCAGAACATAATTTGACCCACTAAATAAACGAGCAAACAGAAAAATAGTACTTTATTATCTCTAAGTATTTTTATCATTTTTTGGGATATGGTGTGTTATGAATAGTATGCTGAATATTCAGAAGAATTTGGTCTTTTGCCTTATCTTGAATTTTGCCATGAGTTACACCCGGTGCCGTGACATTCACATTTTCTACTTTTGTTTTTTTAGGGTCATCTGCAACATTAGGAACTCCGTTCGCTGCTGTATTAGCAGGTTTTTCTTGATATATATTCAAATTTGTGGCAACATTAGAAGGAATATTATTGTCACTAGTAGCATTTAAGCCAAGTCCCATAATCCCATCAGACGCATCTACAGTAACAAGTAATGATACATTTATCGATTTATCTTTTAAATCTTTTGACAATTCTACTGCTGCATCTCCACCATAACTATAACCGTATATTATGATATTATCCCCTTCCTTATAGTTATTCCAAATAAAATCATTTGCCTTCGATACCGAAGATCCACTAGTTACGCCTGGTGCAATAATTGTTCCAGCAAATTCTTTTCCTGAAAGCTCTGCAAATTGCTTGGACTCGTTAAATATTCGACCTGTCCCTCCTGATTTTTCTGGGGTTGTAGTTTTACCTCCACCATTTAGTCCACCATGAAAAAAGATTGCCAATACTTTTTCAAGCCCTTCTAATTCTCTATGGGCAACAACATGGTTCTCACTAAAAGCATAAGTACTATTATAAACATACTTTTCACTCAATGGATCTATCGCAATAAATCTTCCTATTTGTGGGTCATGATTTCGCCACTTAAACTGTACCCAGTTTAATCCTAATTCGTCATCAAATCTTTGCCCTTGGAATGTCTGCTCTTTATTCTGCATTTTAGCAGCGGCTTTTGAACTTATACCCTCCATTTTTAATCCAAATTGGTAAAACGCATTTTCTTCTATCAACGCTCCTCTATTATGCACCACTTGCACATTATCAAAATAAACAGGGTACTGGCTCTCGTTGCTACAATACACATAAATGTATCCGTTTTTGGGTATGCTTATGGTTGGTATGGTGTTGTGGTCTTTAAATGTACCTGTGGTATTGGTAGCCGAGCCTACCATATCAAAACCACCACTTACATATTTAAATTGTTCATCCAAAATAATCCAGTTTATACTTGCTCTTGGCAAGTTACTATTTTGTGGCGGTTGATTGTTTAATAATGTGGTTACATTTATTGGGAAGCCGCTTTGCCCTGTTATTTGTGTAGTGCTTACCCCTTTGCCTGTTATTAAAGCGGTACCTGTAAATAAATCTATAATGTTGGCTATGGATAATGGATTGGTTGGGTTAGTATAACCTGCTGCATTCGGTTTTTTATGATAGCTTTTGCCAAACAAATTTATATTATCGCCTGCCATTACTTTTAATACCATACCTAAGCCTGTTTTGTTAGGTATGGTGTTAGTGGCTGCATTTAACCTATAAAGCTTATCGCTATTGGCTGCGGTAACGCTATACGGATTATTATTAAATATGCCATTGTTGTTTTGGTAAACAGGTAATCCTGTTACACTTGATTTTAAAACAATTTTACTGTTATCAATAGTGTAAAACTGGCTTTCGGTGGCTACGGCTGTACTGGTTACACCGTTAACTGTTACTGGGGTATTTTCTAAAGTGGTAGCTGGGTAGTTGTCGCTTTGTATTTCCTCTGTGAGTACAACTCTTGTATTACCTAAATGGTCTTTTAGCATATAATCGTACTGTAAAGAGGCTTGTGTTATTACTGTGCCTGTACTGCTAAGTACTGCTGGTTTAAAGCGTACTCTACCTTCTTCATGTGCAAAAAATTGTAGCCTATCGACATAGTCTGGATTGTTAGCATCAGCAGGTACAGTTGTTTTACTTTCATAAACAAAACTGCCAATATAATTTGTGGTGGTGGTAATGGTTTTATTGCCATTAGCTACACTTGGGTTTTCTACAGATAGTTTTTTTAGTTTGTTACCACTTGCATCATAAGTATATGTAACTGCTCCTTTACCTGTTACCGTAGTATTATTAGGTAAGTTTAAAAAATTGTAGCCAATACCACCAATAGCTTTGTTATTATCTAACGTAAGATTGCCATTTACATCGTAATTATAATCGGTAATAGCATCAAACTGTGCCTGTGTGCTAGTTGGTGTTAAGGCAGCTTTGGTAGCATTTTGTGAGTGAGTAGTGTTGGTTTTAAAATCGCCTAGTTTAGTAATAGCATCGTTATTAAAATCGGTTACGCTTTTTAATTTGTTGCTGTTGCCTTGGTAAGTATATTTTAGGTTATCTATTTTTATACTACCTCCCATTTTCCAGCCCCATTGCTGCATTTGTAAAATGTTTCCGTTAGCATCGTAGGCTTTGGTATAATCTATACCATCGCCCATTTTTACGGTGTAGTCCATTTGGGTATTGTTCCAACTGTTGTCATCATTTTTTTGTTTAAAGGCTGCTTGTAATAAACGGTTGGCATTGTCATAACCAAAATCGTACTGCCTGTTTACTTCATCGCCTTTACTTTTCCAAAGTAGCCCGTTGATGTTGCCATTAAACTGTGGGGCAATAAAACTTGTGCCTGTAGCTGCTGATGTGGTTTTATCATAAGCTAACTCCATTGCAAAATAATTATTGCTAATATCTTTTATGTAATCTTTATTGATGCCTAGCATCCATCCTCTGATATTGTAATCGTAGTTTAAATTTTCAAGACCTCCCCCTGCACCCCCTCCAAAAGAGGGGGAAAGGATTTTGGCTTTTAATTGCCCTAGTGCATCGTATTCGTTTTTAACAATGCTTTGCTCCGCTTTTGCAATGGGTTGATTTTGAAATGCTCCGTAAATAGTTTTCTTTACATCAATTACTCTGCCTAAATCATCGTAATTAAACTTTGTTTTTACATGAAAAATGTCTTCGGGATAAGCACCTAGTAAATCTGTTGCTTGTAAAACTACCAAGGGTTGCCCTGCCCAAGTGTATTGGGTAGTAACAATATCTATTTTACCACTATTGTTGGTGCTTTGCGTTTGTATTACCCTTCCTTTTTCATCATAAAAGTTTACGGTGTATAAGTAGGTAGCCCCCCCACCCCCCAAAGGGGGGATTACTTTAATACGGCTACCTGTAGCTACACCTTTTAATTGATTAGTTTGTACATTGGCTTGGGCGTAAGGCCAGTTGATATTACTTACGGGTTCAAAATAATTATTGTAAGCAGTACTGTATGTATTGCTCAACCCTGTGCTGTAGATATTTATCCAATCGTAGTTATTATAAAAGGTTCTGCTTAGTTCTTCCTCGCCACTTAGGGTGGGGTAGTTAATACTATTTTCTGCATTAGTGATGTGTTGGGCATGGGTTAATGCACTTGCCCATAAACCTGTGGTAATGGGGCGGTTTAATTCATCGTATTGGGTATATATCCATTTTTGTTGTGTTCTTAAATTACCGTCTTGTGTTAACACCAATCTATCTCTTCCATCGTAAACCATCCACACTTCTGCTGCTCCTGGTACTTTCTTTTTTATTAGTCTTCCCTTTGCATCATATTCATATTTAAAACAAAGTTCACCACCATCGCCTAATGTAGTATTGGCAAACAACCAATTATTTTGTGCCAATACCTCACATGCTTTGGGAGAGATAACAAAACGCAATTGCCCAAAATCGTCATTTACATAATAAGTACATAACCATCCTGTATAACCGTCTGTAACGGTTGGTGCAATTTGCACTTTCTTTAAAATAATTTTACCTGCTTTATTTTTAAACTCTACTACTTGTTTACTATGTTCATCGGTGGTTTGTGTTTTGTATAATTCACCTGCTGCATAAAAGCCCCCGTTTTGTGTAATGGGTATTGGTAAATCTGTGATGGCGTTATCAATTTTCCAAGCTATTACTGCATCGTTAGCGTTATTCAATAAATACGTTTGCCCAATGCTTCTTTCTGTTCCATTACCTTTTGTACCTACCCAGTTGTTTCCTTGTGAAAATGATTTTGTGGGACGGTTAAGGGGAGAGGCTTCAAAATCGGTTTGGCTGTAAAAGTAATTTTCGCCTTGCCCTTTGATAGGGTTGTTTGTATTGCTACTGCTGTAAAATTCCTTTTGTTGTTGGAATGGGTTTAGTTTAAATGCTCCGTCGTTTATGGAAAGATTGCCGCCTATATTATTGGCGATAGTAGGCAAAAACTTGTACGTTTCTCTACCAAATTCATCATACACATTGGCACTTACAACATCAGTATATACATTACTATTAGTTATGGATGAGCCTTGCTTTACAACCGTCTGTATTGGTCTGCCTAAGCCGTCTAAATATTGGGTGGCTTGTTTTACATCTTTTACGGGTTTGGTAAGTAAGGCGTTTGGGTCTTGTATGGGGGCTACGGCATCCCATGTACGAATGTAGCTTACTTGAGTGCCATTT
>JANNWD010000144.1:0-2697 GCA_031408315.1 Bacteroidota bacterium | reverse complement strand
AATGCACCTAAATTAAAGGGTGAAGATGGATCTACACAAAGCACTCCTATTTTTTTATTTTGCTTTACTAATAGTTCTATCAATGCATCTACAATTGTACTTTTACCAGCACCTGGTGGTCCAGTAATACCAATAATCGGCACATTAGATGTTGGCAATTTTTCTAGCATTTCTTCATAGCCTACAAACTCGTTTTCAACTAAGCTTATGGCTCTAGCTAATGCCTTATAATCACCTATTTTAATTTTATCGATATAGCCTTGCCACATTTTTACAACCCTATTTTTATTTTATAAGCATTTATACAATTTTATAATTCTTAAAATCGAATAATCTTTTTCCCGTTATTTTTTCGAAATAATATAAAAACTTATCTGCCAAATTAAATTTCTTTTGTGTAATGTCAATCTTTACATCCCAGTTTTTTGTATTTACTCTTTGTTGCATTACGTTAGGGTGTGTTTGGTTAAATAACTGAAGAGAGTCGTAATCGGTATAAGTAAATATATCTTCTGTTTGTAAATAATTTTTCCATCCATCTGTTTCTTCATTCCAATATCGGCTTACATGTTTTTGCTTTTGTATCATTTGTGCAGGGCTTTTTACCCATCCATAATGATATACACATGCATCAATTGGTTTTACATTTACTTTATTATTTCCAATCCTAAAACCTTGAGCATCTTTATACGAAGTAATTTTTTTATCGTTTCGTATTATTCTCACTTCTTTATTGTACCACCGCCTACTATCACCAACATAATTAAAAGTGCCATAAAAATGTAAATAGTTAAACAACAAGCCATCCACTTTTGTATTGTGTGCATGGAGGTTACAAGCTTGCAAAATAGTGGGTAAATATTTTTCGTGTATTACTTCATCTGCTTGTATATAAAATGCCCAGGTAGCTTTGGGGTCAACAAGTGCAAAAGCCTTGTTTGTTTCATCTGCCAATGCAGCCCCACCTAATCGTAACTGTGTATTCCAAACTGAGTGGTGTATTTTTATTTTTGGATTATTAATGCTTTGTATTAATTCAATTGTTTCGTCTTCACTATCACCACACAAAACAATCATTTCGTCTACAATTGGTAAGATAGATGTTATAGCTTCTATAATTGGATAATCATTTATTACTGCGTTTTTTATTATGGTAAAACCAGAAATTTTTACATCACCATTATTATCCATTTTTTTATAATTAATACTATATAAGTAATCAAGTAAAAGTACAATATTTTACTAATTATAAAATGTGCATACGTTGTTTCGTAAAATAATATTATCTTAAGCACTTATTTTATCAATTACATAATTCAATTAAAAAATGAAAACTATTTGTTTTGATTTTGGCAATACCCGATTAAAGGCTGCTGTTTTTAATAATGATGAATTTATTGAAGAAATTATTTTACCTAATGATGAGCTGTTTACTATAGAAAGAATTATAACTATTCAACAACCACAAAAAACAATTTTATCATCTGTAATACACACCAACCCTGCTATAGAAGATTTTTTAGCAGAACGTACTACTTTTCATAAACTATCCCATCTTACCAAAGCAAATTTTACAAGCCCGGTTGGTAAGCCCGAAACTATTGGTGCCGATAGGTTGGCTTTGGCCGCTGCTGCCGTTCATTTCTTTCCAAATAAAAACAATTTAGTAATTGGCTTGGGCACTTGCATTACATACAATTTTATAAATCAACAACATCAATTTATTGGCGGCAGTATATCGCCAGGTTTAGACATGCGGTTTAAAGCCATGCAAATATTTACTGCAAAGTTGCCAGAGGTTAAGGCAGAGTGGAATTTTCCACTAATTGGCTACGATACTAAAACAAATATGCAAAGTGGCGTAATTGCAGGTATAACCTTTGAAATACAAGGATTTATAGATGCCTATGCCGAAAAATATAACAACTTTAACGTGGTTTTAACCGGTGGAGATGCTAGCTATTTTGCAAGTCGACTTAAAAGCAAGATATTTGCCGACTATAATTTTTTATTTAAAGGCTTATATGCACTCAGCGAAACTAACAATGGCTAAATATTTACTGGTACTTTTAGTGGCATGTTCATTACAACTTACCCTTACTGCTCAAGAAAACTCCCCTTACTCTCGTTACGGAATTGGCGATTTGGCACCAAACCATAATATTTTAACCCGTGGTATGGGAGGAATTTCTGCTGGCGTAGCAGATAATTTTAGCATTAATTATACCAACCCTGCCTCTTTCTCTAGCCTTGGGCTAACCACTTTTGATATTGGTGCCGATATTGACATAAGAACATTGAAAACTACAAACCCTGCCAATAAATTTACTGCAACCAATACATTAATTTCCTATTTAGCACTAGGTTTTCCTATTGCTTCAGAAAAAATGAAAAAAAAGGGAATGACCTGGGGATTATCTTTTGGCTTAAAACCCGTTAGTAAAATAAATTACAAAATTGAAAAAAACGAACGCTTAACAAATATTGATAGTGCACATACTATTTTTGAAGGTAATGGCGGCATCAATCAATTTTATATAGGTACAGGTTTAAAAATTAAAAATGTAAGCTTTGGCTTAACAACTGGTTATATGTTTGGCACTAAAGATTATAGCACCAAACTAGATTTTATTAATGATACCGTTTCCTACTTTCGTTCAAACTCTTCAAATAATACAAGGTTTGGTTCGTTATTTT